>JBEKWP010000043.1:0-43600 GCA_049512915.1 Candidatus Sulfotelmatobacter sp. | reverse complement strand
CGAACATATTACCTGAGTGGCGCTGCCAGAGCATAGTTGCGCGGCTTTACTCGCGCACTGCGCAGAAGGCTAAGAGCGACCCACCGAATTCCCGGCGCTGCAGCCAGTGTGGAATAGGACTGCCAAAAGGAATGACCTTGCCGGGGGCGAAGCCGTGCTCCTTTAGCACGCGACGAAAGGCTGCGGCCACGTAGTCGTTGTGCGAATAATCGAGAAAGGCACACCATCTTCGGCCCAGGATGCGCCCGAGGCGATGCGTGGCAAGCTGGGCCTGGCGGACGATCGAATTGCGGTTCGCCACGGAGATAACCAGCAGGCCACCGGGGCGCACTACGCGGGCGAATTCCGTGAGGCAAGCATCTGCGTCAGGAACGTACTCGAGAACACTGGAACAAAGAATTCCATCCAGCGATTGATCGGCGAGGGGCAGATGGGCGATGGTTGCGATGTGCTCGAAGCGAAGCTGCCGCGTGGGTTCATTCTGTTTCGCGATCGTAAGTTCGCGGGCCAGAGTAATCATTTCTTCCGCGGCATCGACTCCGAGCACGTTTGCGCCGGCTTCGAGCAGATAGCGAGCCAGGGTGCCGGATCCGCAACCCGCATCCAGCCAGTGCTGACCATGCAAGTCGTGGCCGGCCAGGCATTCTTCAACCGCGCGCAGCCGCGCCTTGAAGGCTGGCTTTTGGTAGCGCTGCTCCCAGCCGAGCGCCAGTTCGCGGTGGTAGGCCACCGCGTCTTTCGCCGTGGGTTCTGGCGTGGTCAACATAAGTGGGTACGTTTATCTTTGCTGATGATGATAGTCAGTGTCTCGCGGTGAGTCCAACCTCAGGCGTGAATGAAACCACCTCAAGTGCCGGTGCAGTGAACAGCACGGTCCCGACTTCTCCGAGAACAGGATCGACGATCTTTTCGCTGGAGTTCCGCGGATATTGCAACGTGAGGCTGTGGAGCAGTCCGGTGTATCGGGTGTCGTCCGGTTTGCCCCACACAAGAATCGCGTCGGGAGACGCTTTTTGCAGGTCTGCGGCGAGGCTGCTCAGTTGAGTTGATTGCGGCAACGCCTCCGTGGCCGCGATGATTCTTCGTTCGCCGAAGAACCCTGCCTTGAAGCCAGCTTCCCATCCCACACCGTGCTCGGGGAAAGGTCCAGACCCAATGGTTACCACTCTCGAACCCGCGTGCTCCTGAAGGCGACGACCGGCGTCGTAGCAGCTGGACTGAAAATCGCGCGTCAGCAGCCGAAACGGAGAAGATGGGTAAATTATCGAAGCGATTGTCCCGAGAACGACCAGAGCGATGCAGAGTATTCGCCATCGGTCATGATCAAATTCGTCGTCTTTATTGTCGGGGACGAGGAGACGTGTGGAGATGGCTAGCACCAATGGGATCAAGGGGAACAGATAACGTTCGTCGAACACCAAGGCGGAATATGTTGTCACCAACGTCAGCGCACTGGCTGCGACGACAACCGCAAAACGCCACTCCACGGGATACTCGCGTCTTCGATTGGTGAGAATTGCGAGAGTGGCCAGGAAAGCGATTAACGCTCCCAAGGTTGTGACAATCATCATTTCTTTGAGCACACGAGGGACATTGCGCGCCTCGGCGCGGATCATGTTCGGAACTACCTGCTTGATGCTGAGAGGATATGTCCATGGCCACGAACCCGGCGGCATGGGATCAGCCGCGCCATACTCATCGACTCCCTTCGAGGTATCTCTCAGAAGAGCGTAGGTTAGGTCGTGGTGTTCGCTATAAGCGTGCAATGTCCACTGAAGAATATTTGCTCTGAACTGGGTGCCGGTGGTGAACACTCCGTACTTTGAATGCAACACCGTACTCCAACTGGAAGCAACCATCACGGGGATCAACGCTGCCAAGGCAAGCCGCACAAGTCTTGCTTTCCAAGGCTTGGTGGAGAAAGCCAGGGCCACCAAAGTGCAGACCGCCAGCCAAGGCAGAGCGAAGGCCTTGGCCAGGTACGCGAGACCGTGAACCGATCCGAGAAAAAACCAATCCTTCAAACGATCTTCCTCTAAACGATCTTCATTTAAACGATCCTCGCGAAGGCATCGCAGCAGGACGATGAAGTAGGTGAGGGTCAGCGCCGCAAACAGGAAATCAGGTGTGACCATCGATACGGCAGAGGCCGCGAGACCGCGGCCAAGCGAGAACATCAGCATCGCCAGAGAAGCGACGAGCCGCGAATGCCACAACTTTTCCGTAAGAACATACAGCAGTGCCAGAGACAGCAGAAAGGCTCCAATGTTGATGAGCTTGCCGATGTGGACATAGCCTTCACTTCCCCCTGTGCCCTCGAAAGACGCGACGGCGATCAACCAGGAGATGAGAGGGCTGCGAAATGCGTTGATGGCAGCTTGAAATTCACCTTGGCGAAGGTGACGGGCAATTCCTAAATAGGCCACGCCATCAATATCGATTTGGTTAAAAGACTTCGAGGCAAACCACAAAAGTTGGAGGACACAACTAAAGAGCGTGCCCGCGATGAACCAATTCGAGGCCTTCCTGTTCCTGTCAGGTCGCAAGGTGGCGTGAGAAGGAAGCCGGTCCATCCTACTGGAATCGGATGAAGGCGTTATCACCGGAGGAGCGCCTCGGCGACCGAAATCACTTGATCAACGTGATCCTTCCAGGAGAAATCCCGGGAGCGTTCCAACCCTCGTTCGGACATTTTCCTGAAGAGCTCGGGAGATTGCGCGACTCTACAAGCCGTTTCCGCCAGAAGTTCGGGGGAGAATGTCGCGAAATACAGGGCAGCGTCACCGCAGACTTCGTGATGCACTGACAGATCGGAGGCAACCACGGGCAGTCCCGACGCCATGGCTTCGACCAGCGGATGAGCGAAGGTCTCAACGTAAGCGGGCGTGACGTAGAGATCGCAGGCCTGATAAACGTGGTGCAGAAGGTGGTAGGGCACCGTCCCGAGTTCGACAAGGTTCGAACTCAGCTCCAATCGTCGGACCAGGCTGGCGGCGGCTTCAGTCCGGAACGATCCTGGATTGGCGCCGGGCTGGAGCCGGCAGGTGAGAAACAGCTTTACCTGCCGAGGCTCGAGGCGCTTGCGCAGCATGCCGACCGCGCGAATCAGCGTCTCGAAGTTGCGATAGTAGTTGTAGTGGCTGACAAACAGCAGGCGCAACTCGCCGCTGGTGCGTTCCAGTCTTCTCCGGAGCTCCTCGGGGAGTGGCGCGGTGTCATGAAAAAAAAGATTCCGGTCAAACCCGTGGTGAATGGCCAGCGCGCGAATTCCGGTCCAGCGTTCGATCTCGCCCGCGAAGGCCTGGCTCGGCGCAACCGTTCGATCGGCAGCGCGCACAGACCATTTGGCAATTTGTCCCTTGAGCCTGGTATCGAGCCAGAGGCGGTAGTCACGTCGCTTGGTCACGTCGCGGAAGAAATCCCTGGATGTGTAGAGGGCATTGCCACTCAGAAGAATCTGCGGGACGGGAGCGCGAAACAGAGCCATATTGCCGGCCGACAACAAGACATTCGCCCCGCTGCGACGAACCAGTTCCGGGACGAGCGTTTGAGCGCGTACAAATCTGATCGCAGCGTTCGCCGATTCGCCGGCGAACGCAACAAACGAGACATTGGACTGGTTTCGAAATTCCTGCTGCAAGAGTGGAGAAACCAGGATTGTGGAACGGATGTCTTCTCGCGCGGCGAGGTGAGGCACAACGTTACGCACATAGGTGGGACCGCTTCCAGAACTGGCGGCGGAGGCATCGACAAAAAGATGAATCATCGCAGAGCGGGCGACCCGAGCGGCAGGACCGGGCCCACTCGTTTCTCCGCCACCGGCTGCGCATCGGGCCAGACCGGGCATGCCATCCAGTCGCGCAGCGAGAGGGCGAGAACCCAGAAAATAACGCAGAAGTAGTAACCTACCGCGAACATCCAGTCCTCAAAGAAGGCATTGACCAGACCGCCCAGAATTATCGCGGCCGCTGGAACAGCGGGTTGGTTGAGCTTCCTGCTGCGTCGCAGCCACAAGAATACTCTCCAGATTTCGTGGATCAGCGCAAGAAGCAGCAGCGCAAAAGGAAGCGTACCAAGAATCCCGGTGGTCTCGAGCAGGGCGAGATAGCTGCTGCCGCGCTCACGGGTGAGTTGACCCTGGGTGACATAATCCATGCGCCATCCGGCGCTATTGTCGGCGGCGCCGAATCCCCATCCCAGCCACGGGTGCTCCCGGAAATTGCGCAGGCTTCTTTCCCAGGGCTTCTGGCGCGAATCCGTAAGGTTGCCGGGCTCACCCTTTTTGTACACAAAAGTTTCGGAGGCGCTTTGAAAACGCTCGGGCACCGCGAGGAACATGCTGGCCAACAGCGTCGCAAACAGGCCCATGCCCAACAGCAGGGTTCGATACCTCCTGGTGCCCAGCAGCAAGAACACCGAAATCAGGCAGGCAGCCGTTATAGATGCTCGCGAAAGACTGACAACGAGCAGCACGCCACAGACCAACAGAGCAATGACGCTGCGAGTATGTTCGCGGCGGGGCGCCGGAAGTATCGACCGCCACAGCAACACCGGCCAGCAGATACAGCCCATGATCAATCCCAGGGAGTTCGGATTGCCCCACACGGCGAATGAAGCCGAATAACAAACGGCTGTGAAATAAACCAAGCCTTCCGTCAGCAACACCAGTCTCCGCAGAAAAGGCTCGGGATTTCTTGCCCAAAGAATGCGTGCTCCGATGGAAGCGTAGATAAAGAGCGCGGCCAGGCTCAGAGCCTTGAGAATCGTCATCAGCGGACTTACGGAAACAATGGCAGACGCGAACGCGGCGACCACCGCGAACAGCCCGAGCAGGTGCTGATGATTGAACGAAATGTGGTTTGCCCTTCGGGCATAGTAACCAAGAGAAACGGAGGCGCCGACGCCAAGAATGACCCAGCGGAAGAGGTTCATGCCGCCGGCGAGGGGAAATGAGGAACCCGCCCAGAAGAAAACCACGATCATCAGCGTCCAGAAATGAGTCTCGTACTGAGAAGCGATAAAGCCTGCAGCCACGAGAACCAGCAGAGCCAGCAGATTGGACTCGCCAAACAGATAGGGACGATGCACAGAAAGATAGAACAGGAACGCTACGGAAGCGGCAGCGAGCAGGGGAAAAATCTTGATCGTTTTGGAATTCACCATCATATTGGGAACTCAGATCCGCGTCGTCGCCACTCGCAGTCCAGTCGCACAAAGTTTCGGCGAGAAACCTGCCAATAGCCTAGCACTGCACGGGGCCAGGCGTGAGGCACCCTCCAGTATAATCAGTCAAAATGCTTGCAGGGCACAGGACGGAACCTTCGCCGGAACCCTCGCCCAACGTTGACCCGCGCATCCTTGATTTGGTGGTGTGCCCGCGCGACCAGCTGAGGCTGGACCCCAGGGAAGGCAGCCTGGTTTGCGCAAACGGGCATGAGTACGCGGTTCTGGGCGGCGTTCCGATTCTCCTGGTGAGCGATTCCGTGCCCACCCACGCTGAGGCAACTTTTTCTTTGAACGCCGCACGTCTGCGCGAAATGCCGGAATACGGCGTCACTCCGACCGGGTTGACGGTCGATCCCTGGGTGAATGAGGCGATTGCCGCCACCAACGGCATGCTTTACTTGCCCGTGCAAGGGAAGTTGACGGAGTATCCCATCCCTGGCATCCGACTGCCACGCGGCAATGGACAACTCCTGCTGGAAATCGGATGCAACTGGGGCCGCTGGTGCATTGCGGCGGCGCGGGCCGGCTACCGACCGGTGGGCATCGATCCTTCGCTAAATGGGGTGCTGGCGGCTCGCCGCGTTACTCAGCAACTGGGCATCGACGCTTGCTTCGCCGTGGCGGATGGCCGCTATCTTCCGTTTCGCAGCGGGACGTTTGATCAAGTGTTCTCCTACAGCGTGCTGCAGCACTTAAGCAAGCCGGACGTTTCCGAGATCCTGAAGGATGTTGCGCGGGTGCTTCGCCCGGGCGGCCGCTCGCTGATTCAGATGGCGAACATGTTCGGCGTAAGGTGCATCTATCATCAGGGCCGTCGCGGATTTCGCGCGACCCGCGGATTCGAAGTACGCTACTGGTCTCCAGGGGAACTCAAGGAGACCTTCGCGCGGCTGATTGGTCCCAGCGAGCTTTCGATCGATGGATTTTTTTCTCTCGATCCTCAACTCAGCGACCTGCGATTTTTCCCGCCGTCGTACAAGGCAATTGTTTACGCGTCGGAGATGCTGCGCCGCGTGGGCACCGTCGTCCCTGCGCTGAAGCTGGTTGCGGATAGCTTGTACGTGGACTCGGTGAGAAACTGAATCAGGCGGCTTTCACCCGAGACGCATTCATTGCGGCCACAAACCCGGCGGCGCAGGCCTGCGGTGAATTCTCTTCAATGCGTTGTGCGCTGCGCGCTCCCATCGCTATGTTGAGTTCCGGCGAAGCGGCAACTTTCTGCAGTGCCTGCGCCAGCTTCTGGGGCGCGCTTTTGGGAACAACGTAGCCGTTCCATCCATCCTGCAGGAGGTCGACGACGCAGCCTCCCGCGTCGGTGGCTACGACCGGAATGCCGCACGCCATGGCCTCGTTAACTACCAGTCCCCACGGATCGGTGTGCGTGGGGAAGATGAGGGCCTCGGCCAGAGCGTAATAAATCGCGAGCTGCTCGCGGTGGGCGAATCCGGCAAACAGGATGGTGCCGGGATGGATCGCGGCGGTTCGCGCTTCGAGTTCCGGTTGCTCAACGCCGTCTCCCACGAAAAGCAATCCCACTGCGGCGCGCGATTCGGGCGCGAGCTGCGAGTAGGCATCCAGCAGATCAAAGACTCCTTTCGAAAAAACCAGGCGGCCGACGCAGAGAAAGTAGCGCTCCGGCAAACCGAATTGACGCCTGAGTTCGGCTGCGCGACTTCGTGCGACTGACGCCTGCTGGGCGAAGAATGCGTTGTCCACTGCATTGGGAGCGACAAAGATTCTTTCGCGCGGCACGCCGAAAGTTGCCACATATGCAGCCGCGGATTTGCCCGGAACGACAAACCCACTGCATTCGCCGATGAAGCGGCGTTTCAGCATCTCGACGTGAGGCATGCCTCGGCGGTGATCCTGCTGATTGCTTTCTGACCAGAGAAACACAGGCCGCTTGTGGCGCCGGGCCCAACCCAGTACTTGCCAGCTCGCGAGATACCCATAGCCGCCGCAAACAATTACGTCAGGTTGCGCCTGCTCGAGCGCCGCCGCCACGCCGCGGTTCAGGAGAAGGTTGTAACCCGCGACCCGCCGTCGCCAGTGCGGCAGAACCTCGTAAGAGAAACGAATTTCGTCTTTATAGATTTTCCATCGCCGCATGCTGGGGTCGGTCTCGGCGAGGAAAATCACATGCAGATCCACATCCCGATGCTCCGCCAGAGCGTTGAATACCGGGATGCGATACGGAGAAATGATTTCCGTCGTGATCACGAGGCGGCGCTTCATCTGAGACACTCACGATAGATTGCGGACAACTGGGTTGCCTGGTGTGTCAGGGTGTAGCCTTGCAGAACGGTTCGCCGGCCGTTGCCGCCGAGTTTTTTCCGTAGAGGCTGGTCGGAAAGCAAGGTTCGCAGCGCGGCGGTGAGGTCATCGAGATTTTTCGGTTGAACCAACCAGCCATTCTCTCCGTGACGGATAACTTCCTCAATTCCCTGGCCTCGACATGCGATGGCGGGCCGCTCGGCTGACATGGCCTCGAGATAGACGCAGCCGAGACCTTCGTACCAGCTGGGCAAGGCAAACAGAGTGCAGTCCCTCATGGCCGCAGCTACTTCCGAGCGAGGCCTGCGCCCCAGGAAGTGAACCCGGTCTTCGATGCGCAGCTCTCGCGCCAGTTGCTGCAGTCGAGCGCGCTCTGGTCCGTCTCCGATCATCCTACATTGCATATGGGGATGGCCGGGCGCGATTGCCGCCACCGATCTCAGCAGTAAATCGTGTCCCTTGATGGGGATCAGGTTGCCGACGCTGAGGATCACCTCATTAGCTACTGCAGAACCAGTGGGAGGCGTGAACAAGGACGAATCCACGCCGTTGTATACGACGCTGATGCGGGCGCGGTCACCAATCCTTTCGCGGACGCGCCGGGCAACATGCTCGCTGATGCAAATTACGCGGGCGGCAGCGGCGTAAACGTGGTCGGAGACGGCGGAGCACCGGCGTCCAAACCAGCCTGGAACTTGCCGAGTGGAAAAGGCGTCGAGCCCGTGCACAGTCACAACAAAAGGAATGCTCAAATCTTTTGCCAGCAGCATTGCTGCTTGCCCGCAGGGCAGCGCCGCGTGAGCGTGGATAACGCTGATCGGATGTCGCGCGTGCAGCTGCCGCACGTGGAATTTGAGAGTTGCATGCAGGAATTGTCCCGCGCTCGAGAGTCCAGGATTTCCTGGAAGGCAGAAGTACTTTTTCCACGTCGCGGGCGGCGCCTTTGGATCGGGACCGGGATGCGAGTGGTGCATCGGCTGGACCGCGATTACCGACGACTCGATTCCCTGGTGCTGCAGCTCGCCCACGAACTCGGCGATGAAACAGCCGGAGGCATCGTCCTCGACCGTTGGGTAAAAGGGAGTGAGAGTCAGTACGTGCATCGGTAGGCGACCGTCAAGAATTCGGTAGAACCTCAGGGCTCAGAGAGCGTGCACTTGAACGTTTCTTATGACGTCCCCTTCGCGCCTCAGTTTAGAGATATTTCTTCCAGATCGCAGCCGGCAGGGTTCAAACCTCTGAACACCCACAGGACTCGAAAACCGTCTTGCCGAGCTTTGCTGACGGATTGCTGAATTTGCATGGCTGGAGGTTCTGGTTCACTCGGAAGCTTGTATTCGGGATAGCCCCAACCGGTCGCAGCCCAGCCGATATCTTCAAACTCCGGCAGCCCGTTGACCATTGCCATGCCAGATTCCGCGGGAGCGATGAACGGCGTCGCGCCTACTCCTACCTGACGCATGTCCCAATACAGGCGGTTGGTCTTCGGAATGTAAAGTGCGGAGGTTCTCTTCAACGCTTCGGGTTGACGGCCCAGACTCTCCAGGCACTGCACAACGTTGTTCCTGGCCGCCACTCGCGAGTCCCATGTGGATGGATTCGTGTTTACCTGCCGCAACTGGCTGCGCCATTCCAAGGGCGACTTACCCATGATGCCGGCCCTTGCCTCGCCAATGGATTTCACCATGCGATACGCCGAACCTTCCGTCGTCATGAACAGGTGGCCGCACAGCGCAATGGCAAGAAGCAGTCCAAACGCTCCTGCCAAAGACATTTGGCCACTCCGCATTCCAGCAACCAGGCTGGATAGCTCAATCTTAGGGACGAATGCCGCGACGAACACAGCAGCCAAAACGGCATGGAATTCCGTAAAAAATTTCCAGGCTGGCGAATTAAAATCTATCAGCAAATAAGGAACCAGGCCGGCGATCGCGGCAACAAATACTAATTCCACCGGGATACTCTCGCCACTGCGGATCGCCCGGAACATGTCCGCCAGATTTCGCACAT
The DNA here is from genome assembly GCA_049512915.1 of Candidatus Sulfotelmatobacter sp. Classification (GTDB taxonomy): domain Bacteria; phylum Acidobacteriota; class Terriglobia; order Terriglobales; family Acidobacteriaceae; genus Sulfotelmatobacter. The sequence continues at coordinate 34,090 of JBEKWP010000043.1, read as the reverse complement.
GTTGCACCCGGGCCCAGAGGAAGAGAAATAGCCAAGCCCAGATAAAATAAACAATGAAGAAATAGGGAACCCACTCCGGATGGATTCGGTCAAAATTAAGAGGCGCAAAGCTTGCCGCGCCTGCTCCGGTCTCGGCGTGCAGTTGCACCACGGCGACCAGGGCAGAAAGCACAACCCCCAGCAGCACAGGCCACGCCCGCAGCCACTGCACCCGCCAGCACAAATAGAGCATCAGGGTCAGCAAGAGGTAGATCTGGGAAATCTTCACAAAACCTATCAACGCCAATGCGACCGGCAAAGCCAGTATGAAACTCAGCTTCTGAGCCAGAGTGAACGTCTGGGTTCCGCTCCGGAAGGATAGATAGAACGCCCCGGCGATCGCAATCAGCCATAGGGAAAGACCAAGAGCGAAGAGAAACGAGTCACTGTTCAGAATGGTTTCGTTAAAATTCCAGTGATTTGGATCAGTCATGAAGGGAAACAAACCAACCGTAGCCACAGCGCAGGCGATCCAAAAACTCAGTGGCGGGCTGTTTTCTTTCGCGCCTTGAATGACGGCTCTTAACGTTGCCGCGCAACCAAAAACGCCGGCCACGTATAGCGGCACAAGCAGCAGCCCATAGCCGAAAGCCATGAAGTCGAGCGCCCCGAAACCACACAGTCTCTGAAGCGCGAGTGCCACCCAGAGGGACCCCGTGTGGTATTTCATGGGGACCGGGCCGTCCAAACCCGTCGAGGGGAGGCCGTATGTGCCCATCATGTTGACCATGTCGGCCTCCATTAGAACGTCGGCATGAACCTGTCCCCCCAGCATTGCCTCAGGGTAAACAATCAGGTGTTCCCCCCCGGAGCGCCAGTACATGCTTTCTGCATAGACTCCCAGCGCCAGACCGAGAAGAAGCAACGAGGTTGTGCGCAGCAAACCAATGCGTCTGGTGACAGCACCGAGATTCAGGAGACTGATGAGCAGGCCTGCGCCACTAATGACCCATCCGACTGCCGGAATCGAACCCGTCTTGGACAGCCCGATCAGGGAAATCGCGATGACAGTGACAAATACGAGCACGGGGCCGGAAAGCATCCAGCGCTTCTCCGAGCCGAATGCAGCGACGTTGATTGCAAGCAGCGACAGCCCCGCGATCTTTACCAAAGGATGCAAAGGTGTGGAAAATCCATGCCGCAGGGTGATGACTGTGATCAGCATGAGCACAGGAATCGGGCTGGCAGCTGTGCAAACCAATTGAAGCGCGCTTTTCACATGGGAAAGAGAATTGCAGTTGTTGTCCGGCGGGATGGATTGCATATTTGACGCTAAGTGTACAGGCTGGAACGTTGCTTGCCCAAATGCCCATGCTCCCTCGGAAAATGAATGGGAACCGCTCAAACCGCTGCGTCAACCGGTTCTGGCGGCCGCACTGACGGGCTGTGCAGCAGGGAATTCCAGCGCTGAGCGACGACCTGCCAATCGAACATTTCGCGGCAGCGCTGATATGCGGCGCGCCCGAGTTTGGCTCTGCACTCTGGATTTGCCAGCAACATGCACATCGCATCCGCGAAACCGTCGATGTTCTCGGGATCGATCAGGAGGCCGGTGTCTCCCAAGACTTCAGGTATCCCGCCCCGTTTTGATCCGACGACCGGAGTCGCGCAAGCCATCGCTTCGGCGTTCACCAGGCCAAATGGCTCCTGGAAAATTGATGGAGAGGCGAAGAAAGCCGCTCTCTGAAACCAGGCGGGCAGATCCCGGTCATGGTGAAGATACCCGGTGAATTGCACACTTCCCGGGTGCTCCCTGACTATTGAAGCGGCCAGGGTTTCGACCTCGCGGACATACGGCGTGAGGGCGTGGACTCCGAAGGCGGTGCTGCCGCTGATCACGAGTTTTGCATCCGGATGGGTTTTCAGGACTCGGGAAAACGCCTCAACCAATTGCCGCACGCCTTTTTCGGGATGAAATCTGCCAGCGAAGAAGATTGTTTTGGGCTGGCGCAGTTCTTCTCGAGGAAAAAACAAGCCAGTATTCACACCGTTGAGAATGACTTTTGTCTTGTCCGCCAGGGTTGGAGACTTTGCTGCGAATGTGTCGTGCAGGTATTCGCTGCAGACCGCAACAACCTCCAAGTATCGGGCGAGTTCGTCCAGCATACTTGTGGTCCAGTGTCCCAGGTGATCGTTCTGAAGATGCAAGATGACTGCGCCTTCGTAGCCGAAACCACGCAGCACTTTTACCCATTGCGGCCGGTTGTGAATGTGGATGACGTCAAACGCTCGGAGCCTGGCAAACAGCGCTCGCAGCCATAGGTCTTCCTCGTATCGGCGAGCACCGGGAATCCGGGAGATGAAGTCGCAGAGCCTCCAGGAGGAACTGGTTGTATGAGGCAGCGGATATAGGTCCTCAGAGGCAGTTGGATAACCGAATACCGTGACATCGAGGTCGTTCCGGAGCCGGCTGTACACCTCGAACGTCCAGCGCGCCAGCGCTCCTCCATAATAGGCGCTGAACTTTTCCCGGCTCGAGAGCAGAACTGCGACAGTCATCTTTCGGCGTCTTGAACTGTGTAGCATGGACTCAGCCATCTTGAATAATATTCCTGACGTCTTCCGCTGCCCTTCCGATCAGGTTCGCGCATTCCGAAACCAGCGGACAAACTTCTCAAGACCTTCCTCCAGTGCCGTGGCCGGCCGGTAACCCAGCATTTTGGCGGCCTTGTCTATATTGGCCCAGGTGATGGGCACGTCACCCGGCTGCAACGCCATCTGATTGCGAACGGCGGACCGGCCGGTGACATGCTCCAGCGCTTTGATTAATTCGTTCAGCGAAACCGGTTGCGAATTGCCTAGATTGAATATGTCAAAAGGAGTCCCGTCCGGCGGGAACTGATAGTCGAGGGCTGCAAGCACCCCGGCCACAGTGTCATCCACGAAAGTGTAGTCACGTCCCATGGAACCGTCTCCGAAAACGGGGATCGGCTTGCCGGCCTCTATCAAGGTCGTAAATTTCCTGATTGCCAGATCGGGCCGTTGCCGCGGACCGTACACGGTGAAGAACCGCAGGCAGACGACCGACATCCCGTAGAGATGAGCGTACGTGTGGCCAAAAAATTCTCCTGCGAGTTTGGTGGCCGCGTAGGGTGAGATTGGCCGCAGGCAGGGATCATCTTCTGCGAAGGGAACCCGGTTTGTGACGCCGTAGACCGAACTCGACGACCCGAAAATGAAACGCTTGACGCCGAGCTGCCGGCCCGCTTCGAGAAGATTCACGGTGCCGCCCACGTTCACCTTCTCGTAGAGCTGCGGGTTCTCGATGGAGGGCCTGACTCCGGCTCGTGCCGCCAGATGAATAATGGTGTCGGGCCGCAACTTTGAGATGGCTTGATGAAGCGCGTCGAAGTCACAGAGGTCGAGTTCGCAGAAGCAAAAATCTCCCACCTTCCGCACTTCTTCCAGATTTGTCCGCTTCGCAGCCGGTGAGTAAAAGTCGTCGAGACTGTCGATCACGGAAAGCTGCATGCCGCGGCGCAGAAGAGCCTCCGAAACATGGGAGCCGATGAACCCAGCACCTCCGGTGAGCAACACATGATTCGAAGCAGGGCTCACGCCTGCGAACCCTTTCGGGCAAAGACCCAGGAATAAGTGGCGCCCCCGCGGCTGAGCTGGAACGAGCTTGTTTCTACATCCTGGAACCCGAGGGAGTTCAAAGTGTCCCGCACCCAGGCGGCATCGTAGGTAATGCTCTGCATGAACGGGCTCCATTGCTGCCGCGACAAACGGAAGCGGTGATACCAGCCCTTGGTTCGACGCAGCGCCATGTAGAGGTTGTGCGCGCGGGCAAAGAGGCCGCGTGCAGCCGGCTTCAGATTCGCAGGCCAATGGTGCAACGGCATCTGGATCATGATGGTGCCGCCCGGCTTCAATGCGCGTGCCATCTCCTGGAAGTAGGCGGCTGCGTGCTCGATCCGGTCAAAGTGCAGGAAGACAATCACCGAGAATACGGCAGTCACGCTGGCGTCTGGGATGGGAAGCGAAATGCCGTCGGTCACATACAGATGCACGTTCGAGCCTACATGCTGCCGGGCGTAGTTGATCATGCCCTCGGCAACGTCAAGGGCATGCACTTCGCCAAAGTCGCGTGCAATGTGCTGAGTCAACCGTCCAGCGCCGCAGCCGATTTCAACACAGCTCTCCCGATCGACGCCGTAAAGCCGCCACCGCCGCATGAACTCCTCCCAGTCGCCGCGGCCGGTCTGGTAGAAATCGGCGTCCGTCCAGGGAGTTGAACCATCCCGTTCCCTCCCGGGTTGGGGAATTACGCCGAAGAGCGGATCTTTTTCGCCCCAAGCCTGCCACTCCTGGTTCGATTCCGGAGGGCGACTCGCGACGTTCCCCGTGAGCGGGGTCTTCATCCTGATCCTCCACGACTCGAAGACTGAGATTCTAGCGCATCCATCTGTGGCGTGCTGTCAGCGGTTCACCAGGTCAAATCTGCAGGCGATTTCTGAGCGCCCGGCCCGCCCCGTAGACAGCAAAATAGACAAAGGCACCCAAGACGACCTGGACCACCACGTGCAACAGCAGAACCGAACGGACCGCAAGCAGCGCGGCCGCCATAATGCCCGATGCGGTCACGGAGAGCCCCAGCGCTCCCAGCAAATTTGGCCATGGCAGGTCGCGCACAAAATAGTAGTTGGAGAAGGCGACCACGGCCTGGCTGATTGCGGTGGTGAAAGCGGCGGCAATCGCGCCGTAGCGCGGAATCAGAAACAGATTCAAGATTACGTTCACCGCCGCTCCCGCGACGACAGCGGTCAGATATTTCTTTTCCCGTCCGATCGGGATCAGTCGAGCTCCGAAGTAACTGGCCATCGAGCCGGCTACGATGGTCAGCGTAAGCCAGCGAAAAAGCGTTCCCGCCCCGCTGTACTGCGAGCCGAGAACGAACCGGGTGAGCGGTTCTGCCAGGATGAAGCCTCCGGTTGCTATCGGAAGCGCGAGGCCGATGCTGGCCCGCCAAAGCCAGCCCAGGTAGCGCTGCTCGTTTTCGCGGTCTTGCTCGCGGTCTTGACCGGTAGTCTGCGAAAGCAACGGAAAAAAAACCTGCCCGAGAATTGCGGCGAATGACAGGGAGATCGCCATCATGCTGTAACTAGCGACGTAAAGGCCCAATTCTTTCTCGCTGCGCATATAGCGCAGCATCACGGTATCGATCTGGTCGTAAATCATCGACATCATGCTGGCAAAGCCCATGATCAGGCATACGGGCAGAAAACTGCGCCAGACCGCAGGAGATATGACCGGCCAAGGGACGCGGTATTCGCGACGGGCCGGCAACCAGATGAGGAGCATGCCTGCGACCAGCGAGGCAACGCCTGCGACTGGCACCATCCATGCATCGGAGGGAGTGCGTATGAAGGCGAGGATGACCCCGCCATAAATCAACTGGCCCACGGCGCCGCGCAGGGCAACCATCCACATGCGCGAACGGGCGGTGAATATCCATTGCACGTCTATGCTGCTCACGAGAAAAATCAGGCCCGAGAGGACGATCAGCAGGCGAGTGGTGAAGTCGTGCGGCGCGAACGTTAGTGCGAATACGATGAGCAGCGCGTAGGAGAGCACGCCAAAGGCAATTCTTGCCCCGAGCACGTGCTGGACGAGGAAATTGACGCGACCCTCATCCTTCGCCGCTTCCCGTGCGGCATAGGTGGAAAAGCCCGGAGAAGCCAGCAAGCCAAAAAATCCGGCTACGGCAGTAGCGAACCCAACCTTGCCGTAGGCCGTTGGGCCGAGGGCGCGCACGACGGCTGGAAACACAACGAGAGGCACGGCCTTGCTCAGAAGATCGAGCGTCAGCAGGGCCGCCGAATTATTGATTACACGCGCCAGCCGCATAGGTTGAGAGACTTAGCCCTGATTCACAGCTGTCCGGCGCGCCGGATCAGCACCATCCATCGAAAAAGTTGATCACTGCAGTCGGCGCCCGCAAGGTGTTGGGCGAAAAGCTTGCGAGCCGGCGCTGGATCGAGAACCCCCTGCAAAGCCGCCGGATACTGCGCAAGGTAGCACTCCATGCGCTCGCGGAGTTCGGCCCGGAGCCATGCCGCCAGCGGCGGCGTGAAGCCTTGCTTCTGCCGCCAGCGGATCTCCGGCGGAACCCAAGCTGGAAGCGCCTTGCGAAGCAAAGCTTTTCCCTGCCCATGAGAAAAGTGGTGAGCAAGAGGCAAGTGAGTGACGAACTGAAATAAACTTGAGTCCAGAAATGGCGCTCGGCATTCGAGAGCGCTATACATGCTGGCCCGGTCTACCTTTACCAGAATCTGTTCGGGAAGGTAACCCGACCAAGTCGCTTCCATCTCCGAGAGCGGGTAGGGCAATCGGGCGTGATGCTGGTCGGCAGCTTTCAGATCTTCCAGCCCGGACTGCGCCTCTTCCCGATGCGGAGGAAGAAACCATTTCAGCAGCTGTGTCTGGGCGTAACCGGCACGCAGAAGTTGCCAATCGTCCTGACGAAGAAAATTGAGCAAGCCACGGCCGCGCTGACCTTTGCGCAAATGCTGGAAGGCGCTCTCTGCCAGGAAATTTACGCCCGGAGTCCGGCGCAGGCGATTCCAGCGGTAATAAGCAAACGTCTGCCGGTAACCGGCAAAACATTCATCCCCACCGTCGCCCGAGAGCATCACCTTGCAATCCTGGCGAGCCGCCCGGCAAACGGCAAAAGTCGGGAACATGGAAACATCGGCAAAAGGCTCGTCGTAGTGATCGATGAGATCGTCAAAGAGCGGCAACAATTCTCGCGTCGAGAAATGAACTTCATGATGATCGGAATCGAGATGCGTGGCGATCTGCCGCGCGAATGGCGTTTCATCGAGCTGTTCGTCATCGAACGATGCGCAAAATGTGCTGAATCGGGCTGCGGGCAAGAGCTCTCGCACGGCGCAGGCAACGGCGGTGGAATCGATGCCGCCCGAAAGAAACGCGCCGACCGGAACATCGCTGCGCAAGCGAATTCGCACCGCCTCGCGAACGCGCCCGCGAACTCCTTCGACTGCCTCCTCTGCGGATGGAACGTGGGATCCTTCATCGTCATTTACGAAAAGTTCCGGGGACCAGAACCGAGTGCTCACCAGGTTAGCGCTTGGCCCCAGCGTGATCGACTCGCCGGCACGGAGTTTCCGAATACCTTGCACATGCGTGCGTGGAGCCGGAACGTACCGCGTAGCGAGAAACTGGGCGACAGCAGCGATGTCCAGCCGCCGATCGACGCCGGGCAACGCCAGCAGGGCTTTCATCTCCGAAGCAAACGCCAGTCCGCCGCCCGGCAGGCGAGCCCAATAGAGCGGCTTCTCTCCAAAGCGATCCCGGGCCAGGAACAACTCTCCGCGGCGCGCATCGAAGAGGGCAAAAGCAAACATGCCCTCCAGATCGTTGAGCAGATCTTTTCCTTTGTCCTCGAAAAGGTGCACCAGGACTTCGCAGTCACTTTGCGTGCGAAACTGGTGGCCGGCCGCGATCAGTTTTTCCCGCAGCTCGACGTAGTTGTAGATCTCCCCATTGCACACCACCCACATCGACTGATCTTCGTTGGCCAGCGGTTGTGCGCCGCCCTCGAGGTCGATGATCGCCAGGCGGTTGTGACCGAGGAGGCAGCGGTTTTCCAGAAATAGCTGTTGCCGGTGACCGTCCGGTCCGCGGTGAGCAAGCATTGCCTGCGCGCGCTGCGCCCACGCAAGCCAGCGCTCGCCTAGTGGTTCATGCGGGTCAAAGATGCCGTAAATTCCACACATTCGGAGGGATCTAACGTTTTGCGGTCACGGCCTCGAACACTTCCTGCCATTGCAGAGCGATGCGATCCCAATCGAATTTCAGGGCATGCAGCGCAGCTGCGTGCGACATCGACCGTCGCAGGTTCGCGTCCCGCAAAAGCAGTTCAAGCTTCTCAGCCAGTTCAGCATCCGATTCTACCAAGAACCCGCTCTCTCCATTCAGCACGTAATCCGGTCGATACAGATTCATCGCAATACTTGGAAGGCCGCACGCGCTGGCTTGCCCGAGCACCTGAGGATGGCCTTCCAGAATACTGGGAAACAGGAACACGTCGGAGTTGCGCATTTCGCGGCCGAGTTCCATCGGGGTCAGGTGGCCGAGGAATTCGATGTTACGGCAACCGAGCTGTTGCGCCAGGGCGCGGCTCGCCGGTTCGGTCTCTCCGCTCCCGGCCAGTCGAAACTGCACATGGGGAAGACGAGCCGCCTGCTGAATGATCAGTTCCACGCGTTTGCGTGCCTGAAAAGATCCGGCATAGAGCACCGACAGCGGCCCACGTGGAGACGATTCTTGTTCGCGGGGAAAGTAGAATCGGCGGTCGATGCCATTGTGAATCGTCCCGGCCTCGATTCCGAACTGACTGCGCACGGTTTCAGCAACGTAGCGGGAGTTGGCGAAAACCGCATCCGCTTCGCGAATGGAACGGGCCGGGACCTTCGCTGTCGACTCGTTCATGATCATCACGACGTGGGTCACTACGGCGGTTTTCATTCGCAGCTTTCTGCGCAAGGAGAAGAAGATGTTATCCAGGGGCCCGAATCTCGGGTAGAAATAAATGTCAGGCTGGTCCAGCAGCAAACGGATCAGGAAGCGCGCGGTGTTTCCGTGCGGGCCCGCGGGAATCAGCAGCGTGTTTGGACGCGCTGCAATCCGGGGATCCGGTTTGTTTCCCGAAAACATCGCCACCCGAAAGCGTTCCGGCGGAAGCCGGGTCACAACTTCCTTCACCGTCAATTGCTGAGCATTGGTGAAGGCCGCGTCAGCATGGGACGGAGTGAAGATGGTGATGAATCGCTGCGTTTTGCTCATTCCAGTTTCGCTAACTTGTTTCCGAAGACATTCTCGGAATGGCTGCGCCCCCAGCAACCGTGCGGCGCAACCACTCTGGATCCATCGGTTTTAAGAGACGGTCTTTCGATAACGGGATCGCCGGAACCGCCAGCAGGCGCGGAATCTCGTTGAGCTGTTCCGGAGAGTTCAGGATTCGGCCAACTCCAAAGCGGGCGTATTGATCGTTGTATCCGTAAGGCGAGTAGTTCAACCATTCGCACAGGAAGCATGGAACTCCGAGCAACGAGCAATCGATGACCACGGTGGATTCAACGGTGACTGCGAACCATGCTCTTGCAACCAGTTCGGGTGTAAAGGGTCCATCGAGAACATCCACCAGTGCGGCGTTTTCGGGCGGCATTACTTTCGCGACAAGTTCCATTCGTTCAGCGCGGCTTTCGAAGGGATGCAGTTTGACGACTAACCTGCGGCCGAACTTGCCCGCAAGTCTCGCAAGTGGCGGCAGAAGCTCCCGGTAGACATCTTCGGTTCGGAGGCGACCAACTTCGTAAGGCTCGGAGAAAAACAAAATCAGCGGGCTTTCATCCTCAGGGCGTTCCTTCTCCACGTGTTTGTGAGCCGGAATCGATCGCGGCAGGGGCGGACCGGCCAGCATCACGCGTTCGGCAGGCAAGCGGCAAATCCTCACCAGATAGTCTCGTTCCATCTCTCCCTTGGCAAGATAGAGATCGGAGGGCAATTCCTTCAGGAGAAAACGGCCGTCCAGCGCTCCGTGATGAAAGTCCAGTGTGGGAATGCCTTGCTGGCGGGCCAAGAGCACGGGAAGTCTGGTGTAAATGTTGCTGTCATCGCCGCACATCACAGCTGAGATACGTTCCTCAGAGAGCACATTTCGCCACGCATTCCGGATGGTAAGTCCATCACGGAAATGATTCGGGAAGCTTTCCATCTGACCCGCGCGGAACAGCAGGTCGATCTCCGGCAACCGTTTGAGGTTTGGTTGCAGGTTCCGCCACTTGCCAAGGAGCTCCAGATATTCTGCTTTCGGCTCAGTCTTACCGGCATAGGCAGCCAGGCTGGCGCAGATCACGTTTGGGGCAGGGTCGAAGTGGGTACCGCTGCGGCGCGTCGCGATCAGCAGAAACGATTGCTCGGGAAGCATGCTGGCATAAGCCGATGCCATGCGCGATACATTCGTGTAAGCACTGGGCAACAGGACGAATGGTCCCGGCAGACCGCGCCGCCTGGCGGCAAACCGGGAGCGCCATCGGTAGCGCAAATCGTACTTGTCCAGGAATATCTGCGCCAGTTGGTCGAACGAGAACCTCCGAAGCACGTCGCTATAATGGCGAAAGTGCGAGGAGCGGGATGTATTAGCGAACGTGCGCAGGGGCCGCTGCAGCAGGAGGCCAACTCCGGTCGCGGGCCAGGCCTGCCGGGTTGCGTATAACTCTGTGGTCGCATCGAACTGCTCCACCAGGCGCCTGAGCAGAACAGCATCGCGCAACTCTGGGTAGATAAGAACACTGACCAGATCCCACCAATCCAGCCCGATTTCATCCAGAAGCTGGTTACGCCCGGCATGCAGCAGCTGACGGATCGAGTCAAAATCCTCGATTCCACGCCACAGCGTGTCCAACTGCAAGATGGAAGAATTCAAGCGTTCTTGCCAGGCGGACCTGGTGGAGGCTGAAGACTTCCCGAGGTCTACAATCAGGTCCCATTTCTCGCCAGCCCAGGGGCCCGAGCACGGGGAGTCTTCGGGATGGACAAGGAGAGTCTTCAAGAATTGAATGTCAGGCGTGAGAACCGGCCTGTGCCTCCACAGAGACGAATCTTCATAGCCCCAATCTCGCTCGTGAATTTCGGATCGCGGCTTCCAGTTTGGGGAAGCGTTTCACCTCGGTCGCGACGCGATATCGCGCAATCTCTCTCAAGTGACGCAATGGGGAGGTTGTCAGTGCGGCGTCCAGAGTCTGGCGAGTGCTGTTGGCAAACCACTCTTTGTAGCCCTCGGATCCTAACCCCAAATCCAGCGCCCTCAACGTGCTGGTTTCGCACGCTTCGATCACAATCCGCGCGGTGAGGCAGTAGCCGGGAGAATGGTCTTCGCAGCGAATGTCGAAGGTTGGCTGATACAAGGACCAAAGTCCGTGGAATTGAAAACCATAGTTCCACGCCACTGGCCGGTCCCCGATCAGCAGCATACTCATGGTCACCACTTCGGTGCCAGAGAATCTCCTGGCAAGTTCTTCCAGGAAGAACCGGCGCTCGGGCGCGGAGAAAATGCTAACCCGCTTCATAGCCTTATAGCGCGCCACATGCGCATCGACGAAACCCGGCAAGGCGGCTTGAATTTCCGGCCACGACCGAAGACAGGGGGAGGTCACTGGCCCCTCGAGCTCCATCGCTCGCATGCGCCGCCGGAGTTGTCTCTTGCCCATCACAGCGGTTTTCAGCTCCTGGCGTTGCGCTGCGGAAGGGAACTCTACCTGTGGGGACAAGAGTGCCGGTCGAATGTACAGGTGAAAACCATACTTCTTCGCGGCAGCCCGAACTGCGGGAGCAGTCGCCGAAACTGCCGGCAAACTGGCAAGCATCAGATTGGCCGCTCCCAACTGGCGAAGCTCGGCGAAAACTTTGTCGATGAACTCAGCTCGCCGCCGCGGATGGCTCAGAAGCTCACAGTAGTCCGCGGTGGTGGCGGCGAGAAAGCTTACATCTTGTTCGCTGGTGTCGGTGGCCAGACACGCCACTCCCACCAAATCATCGCCGTCGTAGCCAAGAAACAGCAAAGGCTTTAGAGAAGCTTGATAGGCAGACTGGACGGCGAGAGCCCACTCACCGGTATAGAAAACTTCGGGTCGCTCCATCTGCAAAACCAACTCGTTCCACTGCCGCAGAAAAGAAGGCTCCTCCGGAATTTTTCTCAGCACGACTAGGCGCATGCAGCGGTCACCGGTGTCTCAGCTTTTCGGAAGACATAGTAGTACCAATCCGTAACGTAAGCGCGGCTGCGCCTCGGATAGTCGTCCCCGGCGAGTCGCAGAAATTGGAAGCCCTGCTGCTGCAATTCTGCAATTACCTGTTCGGGCACGGCATAGTGAGTCAGCACTCCGCCGTGAGCCGGGTCGAGCATATAACCGTCCCCGCTCCAAAAGGCGCGCCGCGGCACTCTGCGCAATAAACGGAGAGCCGAGTCCATCACGGACCTAACCAGCGCGGCAGCAACTCGCAACCACAACAGAAAAATTCTCGCGGGTTCGAATAACCACTTTCTCTGCCCCGCCAGCGACTGAGCGAGTTCCACGATTTTCTTGGGGTTCCAGGCCGGCCTCAGAAAAACAGCTCGCGGATTGTGAGACGAGAAAACAAAAAAGCCACCGCCTTTCAACACGCGGTGGATTTCCGCCAGGGAGCGCTGCCGGGCTTCGCTCGGGACCAGTGCATCGATACCATTAAAGGCCATCACCACAAAATCGAAGTTCCCGTCAGCCAGCAGTGCAAGATTCGTCGCATCCGCCACCAGGAATTCGAGTTGCGGAAACTTCTCTCGACACGCCGCTACCATGTTTGGCGCGTAGTCCACACCGACGTAACGCGACGCCAGGCGCGAGAGATACGGAGTCGTGCGGCCGCCCCCGACGCCTAGATCCAAAACGGCATCCCCTGGCTTCAGAAATTCCTCAAACAGAGCCTGCTCGCACGGACTGAGGTAATCGAGCGAAGCGTAATACGCTGCCACCTCGGACTTGTTATAGACGGGTAGATTCGGGTCCCCGCGTCTCGAATCGGCTGGCGACGTGTGTCCAGAAGGGTTAGTGGGTGAAGTCATGCGGGAAGTCGACTGACCAGTCTCATGAGTTGACGACCAGGTCCCAACTCAGGGGCGTTCCGCGTTCGATGTCGCGCATCGCCCGCTTGCCCAGAACCTCACCCAAATGGCGAGTGTGCAGCCCGTGCCCGGGTCGGATCGAGCGGACATTCGCCTCCGTGAACATCTCGCCGCGTTTCACATCCTCGACCACGAACAGCGAACGCCGAAAGACCCTGCTTGCCTCTTCTTTCGCGCTCACGCCAAAGTGCGCTTCTCCCAGCGCTTTCTCCGCCGTCCGCACCGCTTCCACCATGGCTTTGAATTCGTGCGGTTCGAGAGAGAACGCGCTGTCCGGTCCCGGAGTTGCTCGCGACAACGTCAGATGCTTTTCGATGATGCAAGCTCCCAGCGCAACGGCGGCTACCGGCGCTGCGATTCCCATGGTATGGTCGGACAATCCCACAGGAACTCCGAAGCGGCGCGCCATCTCGGGAATCGTGCGCAAATTCATCTCGTCCGCGGGCGCTGGATAAGCGCTGGTGCACTTGAGCAACGCAATCTGGGTAGCTCCGGCATCGCGAGCGCTCTGCAACGCCTCCTCGATCTCCTCCACCGAAGCCATGCCCGTAGACATAATCAGCGGTTTGCCGGTGCGTGCCATTCGCTGGATGAGAGGAAGGTCCACCAGTTCGAACGAAGCCACTTTATGAGCCGGTACGCCCATCTCCTCGAGAAAGTCGACCGCGGTCGAATCGAAGGCGCTTGAAAACAAATCCATCCCGAGATTTTCTGCCACCTTCTTCAGTCTTGGTTGCCATTCCCAGGGCGTGCAGGCCTCGCCGTAGAGATCGTGAAGGTTGCGCCCATCCCACAGAGTGCCGCCGCCGATGCGAAATTCTTCCCGAGTACTGGCGACGGTAATGGTATCCGCCGTGTAGGTCTGCAGCTTGACCGCGTCGGCGCCCGACTGCTTAGCAGCATGAATGATGCGGACGGCTTGCTCGTAGTCTTGATTATGGTTCGCCGAGAGTTCGGCGACGATATAGGCTGGCCCTCCCAGGCCAACTTCTCGGGTCGCGATTCTCATGCTGGCGGGCATTGCGATCCCCAAATCATGGCACAATTCCATCGAACGCTGGAAGCGGGAGAGTACTTCAACCCAAGGCCTCACATTCCGCCGCCAGAGCTCGGAGTTGATCGGGAGCAAAAGGCTGTCCGCGTCCCCTGCGCATGATTTCACCCGACTCGGGCCCGTGATTGAACAACAGGTCCAACGCGGACGCATACGCAACAAAAGGAGGAAACCGCTGTTCGTACGATGGATGGGTGTAGTTCTGAAACCATACCTTCAGACCGCCCGCCTGGAACAGAGCCACATCCTCCAACAGATAAATTGCAGAGCGAGGCGACATATAGTCAGCCGCGCCGAGCAGTTTGCAAATCGACACCAGACGGGCTGATCGCTTCCCCTCCACGCTCAAAGCGGAAGACCGCACCATCGGCGTAGTTACCGTCAATTCTTTCGCCAGCCACTGGATCAGCTCGATATTCAAGTCAAGCAGTCGCCCGCCGTGGGAGTGGTTCTGAAGGATTTCTTTCAGCATCGGGTAATAGCTCTCGAAATAGCGCGCCCTTCCGTAGTTCACTTCCACGGCGCGCGAATGTTTTTCCGAAAACTCCGGCTCACGGATCATAACTTCACAAAGCGGCTGTCCCAGCCGCCCACGAAAGGCCACCGGGACGGTCAGCCACAGTAGTCCCGAGGATGACTTGATCCGGTTTCGCTGGTGCCACGACCGTTTCACAAACTGCGCGTCGTCCAGTAATACAAATTGATCCACCTGGTCCACGAGGTCGAAGAATCCGCTCCAAGGCAGGTAGCCGGGTTGTGAGATAGCGACCCTCATTCTTTCGACTCGCCTAATACATAGCGTGCGCTCACCTTGCGAAAGCCCAACGACTCCCACAGGGCCGTCGCCGCGCGATTCCCCTCCATGACCTCCAGCTGAATCTTTGCGGGTGACTTGGACTGCAATTCTCGAATCGCCTGATGGGCAACAATCTGCGCGATACCTCTCCGCCGGAATTCCGGCTCAACATACACTTCGTAGATCATGCCGTTGACGCGCGGCAGAAAACGATGCGCTTCCAAACCGAACAGTACAAAGCCAGCCCGGTTCTCGTCTACAACGATCCAGCGCAGAGACAACCGCGCATTGCCCACTATGTTCTCGAAGTAAGATTGCTTCCAGTCAGCCTGAGGCACAAAGCTCGGATTCAATCCCCGGAACAGTCGCTCAGCCATAGCGAGAAACGCATCGCGATCCGTCGCCGAAACCGTTTCCATTCTGACGATCACTGTTGCCCAACTCCGCCAGAGGCTAACAATTCGAACACACGCCCCGCGCCGTGTCCATCGATGCGTTCCCGAGCCAACCGGGAGCAGCGCGCCCGGCGCTCTTGAGAGTTCGCCAACTCGACCAGCGCTGTAGTCCCAGCCCGGCTACTCTCCTGCGGGTACCCCAATCCTTCAAGGATCCCTTCCTCGCTAAGTTGAGAAATAATTTGGGCCTGAACCGGATTTCTGGCATAGCTCAGGACAGGACAACCCATGAACAGCAGTTCCCATAGGGTCCCGCCGCCGGCGATGACGGCCAGATCGGCCCAGGCCATCAAGTCCGGTATGTTCGATGGATCTCTCAACAACCGGACGGATTCTCCGCACTCCACGGCCAACCGCTGCAGCGATTCCAGATGGGGATTGCTGCCTCCAACCACAACCATGGCTTCAAGCCCTTCAATTCTAGCCTCCATCAAAGCCTGAATCGCTCGCGAGGTGAGGTCGTCGGGATCGCTCCCGCCCATCGTGATCAGAATCTTTCGGCCATGGACAGGAATTTCCCGCTTCCAATTCCGCCACCGCTCGAACTCGTGGCGCAACAGAACATAGCGCGAACCCAGAAGCAGGCGCGTGTAGGGCTCACGGTTCGAATATAAGCTTTCGCTGGCGTGGGTGTTCTGATTCAGCACGAGATCGGCCGAGTAGTGTGCAGCGTGGCCGTTGTCGTCGATGAACAGCACCTTCATGCCGTAGCTTTTCAGGCTTGCCTGGTATTCGGCGCCAAACTCGTAGCCATCCACTACCACCCACGCCGCGCCGCGCTGGTGCGCCAGCTCCGCAGTTTCCTCGGCATCGGCAACACTCGCCACTTGAGCACCCACTCGCGCCACCTCGAACCCCTCGTTTCGCAGCCGTTCCTCGACTGCCGGCGCGGCTTGAGCCATCGCGAAAATGGCGCGCCCACCCGCATCCCCCCAGGCTTGCGCCAGGGCTAGACACCGCATGACATGGCCGCTGCCAATGCCCACGGTCGCTTCTGTCCTTAGCACTAAATCGGCCACGCCTGATTCATCACCTTATTCTCTGTATTCTCTACGTTTCAAATGGAGTCATGATCAGCCATTCCATGATTGCCGGCCGCCGCTCGCTTAGTATGAGGTATCTTTCGTTGGTATCGAACTTTCCTAACTGTTCGTATCGATAGATGTGCGCCTTTTGGATGTCGTCTATGCTCTTAACCGAGCGAACATGATGCGTCCTGGAAAAAATGCCACGCAGACGCGAGCTGATGTCTATCTTAATGAAATCGTGCGCTTCAATGATCAAGCTGTGCCTGGCTAAGAACTGCGCCATTTCGTCGTCAAACAGTTCTACTTCATAGCCCTCGCAGTCGGTAATGATAAGCGCTCTGGCGCCAAGCGGAAGCGAGCGCAGTGCGTTCTTGTCGCACATGCTTCCGATATGGATCCTGCCGTCGACTCCATTCAGCTTCGCCATTTCAGCACAGGCCGGTCTGGCTCGCGGATCGGTGTCGAAGGCATAAATAGCCGCATTCCTCAGTCTTAGCCCAAGGCCCACTGCGTAGTAGCCCTCCGCGCATCCGACATCGACCACCGCGGTGTATTCGTGGGCAAGCAGCTCCTCGATCGCGGCGTGCAGTTCCGACTCGTAGGAGCCTAAGAGCTTCGGCAATAGCGCGCTCCCAACGGACTGCAGTCGTGGATAACGCATCCCTCTGAAGGGGCCGCTGGCGACCGTCAGGTTTGGGAATAGATCACTCGCGATTCGGGTCAGGGTTTCGTCGCGCTGCGAGTTCTCGCGTACCCATCGCGCATGTCCATAAATCTGGCCGAAATAATGCGACACTCGACCGCATACGCCATACATGAACCAGGCAAACCGGTTGTCGGCGGTGCGGTCAATGAGACGCTTGGCGACTGTCTTCATCGGAGCTAAATCGCCTTCTGGACGACGTGCCGGTTGATTTCCGCAAGTTCTGGTTCCCGCTCCAACATGTTCAGCACGTCCTGCCAGGTAAGATCCTGTCGATCGACGCCTCTGGTGTAAACCGCACTCAGAAATTCCAGATCCTCCGGCGTATCGAGCGTCCAGCGGTACTGACTGTAGTCGCGATCCCCTTTTACGGAAAGGATTTTGAAGCGCTCGGGGTGCTGGTAAAGAAAAGGTGTGACGTGCTCGCGCTGATAGGCCTTCCTGGCTTCGGTCCACGCGGACTCGAGTGCGCTGAAAGCCATCACTTCGGTGTCCAGCCCCCTTGGATAGGTGCGCTCCAGTGCGTGGATAGGTGCGCTCCAGTGCGTTGCTCGCATAATCTGGCTGCTGGGTGAGGAACGCCTGGATCGCCTTGTCGGTGACTCCGGGGTCAATCAATGGGCAATCGGATGTGATTCTCACCACCAGATCAGCTCGCGCGTGCTGAGCGGCACGATAATAACGGTCGAGCACGTCTTGTTCACTGCCGCGAAACGCTTCGGTTCCCAGGCGCCGGCATTCATTTACGATCGCATCGTCGGCCTGCTCCGTAGAGGTTGCCACTACGACTTCGCTCACAAGCCGGCATCGGCATAGCCTCGACACGACTCGCTCCAGCACCGTTGCGCCGGCGAGATCCTTCAGCACTTTGCCGGGGAGGCGCGTGCTGCCCATGCGAGCCTGAATAATGGCGACCACTCTCATGCAATCTCTTCTCTTGCTTCTATTCTTCTCTTGCTTCTATTCTTCTTCTGCGAAAAGTTCAGCGAATTGCCGCCCCCCTCACTTGGTGGCAAAGACCTTGGCCAACGTTTTAGCGATGCCTCGTTGCTGCACAACCTCTTTCAATCGCTTCGCGCGGCGCAGAAGGATCGACCCCGGCAGTTCGGGAAAGCTGCCAACCTTGTGCGCCTTGCGGCGGCTCACCAGCCTGCCCACAATTTCTTGCTCGTAAACATTTCCTGCGATGTAGACGCGAGGGCGCCGGCTGGCGTTCAGAACCGCGATGGCTTTGCCGATTTGCTCCCCATCGAATTTCAAATCAACATGGCCGTGCAAAATCTTGACTGGGCCCGCCAGATAGCCCTGACCGCGAAACTTGCAGTTATACTCCCGGGTAAGAGTGGCAATACGTGCGTCATTCTCATAGAGGGCTGCGCGAAAAAAAGGCTGGTCATTGATCAAATGACCATTGTTCGCAAGATTTGGATTTTCTTCCAGAAACCTCTTGTACAGTTCAGCCCACTTCACTAGCACTTGATCCATGAGCGCAGACCGCTTGAACAGAAGAATCCCAGTATTGAACTCGGGGAAACTCGCGGGGATGTCCGGCCGCGGATAACGATGGAACCAGTCGGTGTCGAGGTACTCCTCATGAGTCGCGGCGCAATCAAAGCGGTCGAGAAGTGAAAACAGCTCCGGAAACGGCTCGGCGACATAGATGTCGGCATCGACGAAAATGGTTTGTTCGTAGGGAGACTCGCGAATCAGCCGGGTCTTGTCGTAGAAGCCATCTCCTGAAGGCTCGACCTGAATTACACGGTCGTAGCAGGAGCCATTGACTGGAAATTGCGAAAACGCGGTGATGGGCAGGCCGGGCATCACCATCTTCAGTCTTTCCGCAGAAGTGCGCATAAGGTCCACGTAGCGCGGGTCCTGCGTCACAATGTAAATGGCTCCGTTTGACATTTTTTGCGATTCCTTCGAAAACCCACAGCCAATACTAACGTTGACGCACTCTAAGGACAAACAGACAGAATCGAGAGGACTCGCCGGAACTTTTCGGTAGACAAGGCGAAGCCCTGCAAGATAAAAGAGAGATGCCCGCGAACGCCGTTTTACGGGTGAGTGTAAGGCGGGCACGCAAGATTTCTAAATGCTTACCGAAGAGCGGCAAAGAGCGATCCTTGAGATACTGCGCCGGGAAGGCCGGGTCCTGGTGGTGGATCTGGCCAAGCAGTTCCACACTTCCCAGGTCACGATCCGCAAGGACCTGGAAATTCTCCACGTCAAGGGCCGGGTTCACCGCACCCACGGCGGGGCGCTGCCGGCGCGTGAAGGCGCGCTCGAAGACCCTACCTTGCGAGAAAAAGAGAAGCTGCATCGCAAAGAGAAGCTGCAGATTGCCGCCGCAGCCGTGCGCATGGTGGCGGAAGGGCAGGTCGTGATCCTTGATTCCGGCACCACGACTACGGCAATTGCCCGCGCCCTGAGAAATTTTCAGAATCTGACCATCATTACGAATGCTGTGAACATCGCGGCCGAGCTTTCCGGATCTGCGGTGGAAGTGATTCTGACCGGCGGAAATCTGAGGAAGAATTCCTTTTCTCTGGTAGGGCCCATCGCGGAGGAGACCCTGCACAAGCTCAATGCCGACATCCTCTTTCTCGGAGTCGACGGTTTCGATGTGCAGTATGGACTGAGTACGCCTAATCTGCTGGAAGCGAAGGTAAACCGCGCCATGATCGAGATCTCGCAAGTTGCGGTGGCTACCTGTGATTCGAGCAAGTTTGGCAAGCGCAGTCTTTCGCTGATTGCGCCGCCTTCCGCGCTGCAGCACGTCATCACCGACGAAGGTATTCCAAAGGCAGACCTGATCGCGCTGAAGAAGTCCGGAGTGGAAGTGACGATCGTCTGACTGCCGGCTTTGCGAAGCTCGCATCGCCGCGATCTCTACGCCCAAAACTATGCCCACCTTCAAGAAGGTTGCCACCATAAGAGGCTTGCTCCTGGCCAGTTTGCTGCTGGTCGGCGGGATGGTGGCGGGTCAGAGTACCCTGCAGAGTCGCGCGCGGAGCGCGGAGGATCCGCTGCTTTACGGAACGTCTGCAGGTATAGCCAAAGCAGAAATCCGGAGCGAACTACTGTCGCTGTCGAACCGGATGGTGGAAGCACAATGGTCGATTCGCGGAGGCAAGCTGAGTGGGTTAAAGTTTGTGGTCCGCGGGACCGGAGCGGAAGTGGCTCTGCCACGCGATCCGTTTCTTCTGATTTTCAGGGATGGAACGTCCGAACGCGCCGCGGAGATGACACTCGCCGACGGGCCACGAGTCGAAGTGCTGCGCAGCGATCCCGCCGCGTCCCGCGCCGCTGAACACTTCTCGGGACGCGCGATTCTTGTACGGCTGCGAGATGCCGCTGGAAAGATTTCTGTCGACTGGCGAGCAATTCTGCGCGACGGTTCCAACTATGTTCGTGAGGAGATTACGATCTCAGCGCTGAACGACGATCAGCCGATCGCCGAAGTCCGTTTGTTCGACGGCAGTCTGCCCGGCGCTCGCGTGATTGGGAGCGTCAAAGGTTCTCCGGTGACAGCTGGAGATTTGTTTCTGGGTTTTGAAGACCCCCTGGCACAATGCCAGGCGGGCGCGACCGTGGTTTGCGGCATGAAGAGGGAACTGCCGCTCAGGAAAGGACAGTCGGTCGACTATTCGCTGGTCATTGGAGCAGCGCCTCCGGGACAAATGCGGCGCGGGTTCCTGAACTATGTGGAGCGCGAACGGGCACATCCCTACCGGACGTTTCTGCATTACAACACCTGGTATGACATTGGGTTTGGCAAGCCGTACGACGCGGCGGCGGTGCTGGACGTGATCAGCGCGTTCGGAACGGAGCTGGTCCGCAAGCGCGGAGTGAAGCTGGATTCTTTTCTGCTGGATGATGGGTGGGATAACCCGCATTCGACTTGGCAGATGAACTCGGGGTTTCCGGGTGGACTGGCTCCTCTGAATCGCACTGCGCACGAGTACGGCGCTGCGATGGGAGTATGGCTGTCTCCGTGGGGCGGCTACGAGGAAGCGAAACAGGAGCGGCTCGACTTCGGGCGGAAGAACGGCTTTGAAACGAATGAAGGAGGGTTTGCGCTGTCAGGGCCGAAGTACTATGCGAGATTCAGGGAAGCGTCGCTCGATTTCATCCAGGACGGTGTCAATCAGTTCAAAATTGATGGCACCGGCAATGTCGATAGCGTGTTTCCGGGCAGCAGTTTCGACAGCGACTTTGCGGCGGCCATTAGCTTGATTCGGGACTGGCGGGCGAAGAAGCCGGACCTATACGTGAATCTGACAACCGGAACCTACCCTTCGCCATTCTGGTTGCGATACGCCGATTCGATCTGGCGGGGGGGAGATGACCACAGCTTTGCAGGAGTGGGCAGCTGGCGAGAGAAATGGATCACTTACCGCGATTCGCAGACTTATCAGAATATTGTGCAGGCAGGGCCGCTGTTCCCGCTGAATTCCCTGATGCTGCATGGGCTGATTTATGCGCGGCAGGCCGAACACCTCGATAGCGACCCGGAAAATGACTTCACGAATGAAGTCCACGACTACTTTGGAACGGGAACCCAGCTGCAGGAGATGTACATTTCGCACGCGCTGCTTTCAACCAGCAACTGGGATGTGCTGGCCGAAGCTGCGAACTGGTCGCGGCGTAATGCGGGAACACTCAGAGACACGCATTGGATCGGCGGCGACCCGGGCAAACTTCGAGTCTACGGTTGGGCAGCCTGGTCAAGGACAAAAGGCATCCTTACGCTGCGCAACCCGAGCGATCAGCGCCAAAGCCTGGCGGTCGACGTGGGGCGGGCGTTTGAGCTGCCGCCGGGAGCGCCGCGTCGCTTCGTCGCCAGCAGCCCGTGGAAGCAGGACCGACGAACGCGACCGGTTTCATTAGCAGCGGGTGAGGAGCATGTCTTCACACTGGAGCCCTTCGAAGTGCTTACCCTCGAGGCGCGCCCTCTCACTTCTGGTGGAAAATCGCACGAAAGCCGCGACCGGTAATTGACTTCAGGAACAGCAGAGCAGCCTGCCCGAAGTTCGCTGGGGGAGGTACCTTGGCGGCGGCCAGGCCGCGGGCGAGATGGGTCTTGGCTGAGGGATGCCCGGTGCTGAGAGTGCAGGGCTGTTTCGGTTTAGCCCGGCACATGGGGCAGCGGACGGACAATATGTGCCGTGCGGTGAGCTTCGCGACTTCCACACCAGTATTATTCAACATCGCGGATTTGAGAAGCTGGTCAATCTTGCTCTATAAGTGAGTGTAATCGCCCAAAATGGGAACACTCTGTAACGGACCAGCCTCTTTGGGAATTGGAGCAGGACCACGAGAAAAATTCTCGTTCTGAAAGACTGAGACTCTGTGAGGTTTCGTGCATCCACGTATCGACATCATGCCGACGGGACGCGAGCGGCAAGAATCCGAGGAATCAAAGGTGCGGTTCAGGCTGAGCGCTTTATTCAACGATGCGGCCGATAATCTACGTGGCCGCATCGTTGCTATTTACGTTATCTTGTTCGCGTTCAATCTTGGCGCGTGGCTGTGGGCAGGCATCGCCTTTCATCGTTACCCGGTTCTATTGGGAACAGCTCTTCTCGCTTATAGCTTTGGCCTACGTCATGCTGTCGATGCCGATCACATAGCGGCGATCGACAACGTAACGCGGAAACTGATGCAGGATGGAAAACGACCGGTTGCAGTTGGTTTCATGTTTTCGTTGGGTCATTCGACTATCGTCGTCATCGGCTCGGCGGCCATTGCGGGAGCAGCACTCGCGCTTGAACACCGCCTCGATGCCGTGAGGGACGTCGCAGCAGTCGTGGGCACGCTGGTCTCAGCGCTTTTTCTATTTGCCATCGCTATCGTCAATCTGATCGTTCTACGATCGATCTACCGGGCCTTTGTAAGGGTGCGTCGGGGCGAGCCGTACGTGGAAGAAGATTTCAATATGCTTCTCGGCGGTCGCGGGATCCTTGCACGTATGTTCCGTCCCATGTTCCGCATGATCAGCCGGAGTTGGCATATGTATCCGCTGGGCGTTCTGTTTGGTTTAGGATTTGATACTGCAACTGAGATCGGTGTGTTAGGTATCTCCGCCGCCGAAGCAGCCAAGGGCCTTTCGTTTTCGTCGATCCTGGTTTTCCCCATCCTTTTTGCCGCAGGAATGTCGCTCATCGATACCACCGACAATATCCTTATGCTGGGTGCCTACGGATGGGCTTTCGTGAAGCCCATTCGCAAGCTTTACTACAACATTACAATCACCTCCGTGTCGGTCGTCGTCGCGCTGGTCGTCGGAGGCATCGAGGCCCTCGGGTTGTTGGGCGAACACTTTCATCTCCGAGGATGGTTCTGGGGATCGGTCGCCAAGCTCAACGACAATTTCGGCACGCTCGGGTACTTCATTGTGGGCCTGTTCGCATTGAGCTGGATCGTGTCCATCGCATTCTACAAATGGCGTCGATTTGACGATCTCGAGGTTAAGGCCTGAAAGGAGCTTCGGAGACCCAGATCAGGCTGACCTGCCTTGGGTATGTGCCTCCTTCAATTTCGCAACTTTGTCATTTTCAGAAATGCCTCGGTCGCTTGCGAATTGTTGTAATCTGTTCCGTCACGGAGAGATCAGAAGAAGGGCCCAATGACACGAAAGCTCTGCATCAGACTGCTTATCTCGCTGGCATGGCTGATTCCATGCAATGACATGCAGGCGCAGACCACCGAGAAACCCGATTTGCGAAAGCAACCAACGCTCTATGTGGTCGGCTATGCCCACCTCGATACGGAGTGGCGATGGGAGTATCCCCAGGTCATCAATGAATACATTCGCAAGACCATGGAGGATAATTTCGTTCTCATTGATAAATATCCTCATTACATCTTCAATTTCAGCGGGGCGAATCGTTACCGTTTCATGAAGGAATATTTTCCTGCCGATTACGCCCGGCTGAAGAAGTATGTGGACGAAGGAAGATGGTTCCCGGCAGGCTCGTCCATGGAAGAGGGTGATGTCAATGCGCCCAGCGCCGAGGCCATCATCCGGCAAATCCTCTACGGCAACAACTGGTTTCGTAAAGAACTTGGCAAGGCCAGCGCGGAGTACATGCTGCCGGATTGCTTCGGATTTCCCGCGTCGCTGCCGACAATCCTGGCGCACTCCGGCGTGAAGGGATTCTCAACCCAGAAGTTGGTGTGGGGATCCTCTGCTCCACGTGGAGGTCCGGAATCTTTGGAGAAGACACCGCAGGGCACGCCTTTTAATGTGGGCGTGTGGGTGGGGCCGGATGGCGAGAGCGTGTTGGCTGGGCTGAATCCGGGCTCCTATGACGGCGGCATCGAAACCGATCTCAGCAAGCCATTGCGCCTACTACCGCCCGATGCGGCACTCCAGGACATACAAAAGAAGCTGCAGGCAGTGCGTGCCAAGCTCGACCAGGAGCAGGGCAGCGGCCATGCTTCCGATACTAAGGACATTGAGGAATCCGTTCATCTTCGAGACGAACTAAATGCTTTTACGCAGGTCGATCAAGACCGGGCGCAGGCACAGCATCAAGGCGACTGGGCGGGGCGAGTTGAACTGAACGGCAAAGTCAGCGGCGTGTTCACCGACTACCACTATTACGGAACCGGCGACATCGGCGGCGCTCCGCGGGAAAAAGATGTGGCACGTCTGGAAGCGATCGTCACGCAGGGCATGGCGAGCCTCCCGCAGAACGGCCTCCTGCCCCGCGAAGAGCAGAGCGATGCGCCGCCGGTGAAGGTTGGCGACGGGCCGGTTCAAGTGATCTCGGCGAATGCGGAGCAGATGTTCCTCGACCTCACGCCAGCCGAGGCCGCAGGACTGCCGCGCTACACTGGCGAAATGGAACTGACCAACCATTCCGCCGGCTCACTCACTTCCCAGGCTTATCAAAAGCGATGGATCAGGAAAGAAGAATTGCTGGCCGATGCCGCCGAGAAAGCTTCGATTGCCGCGGAGTGGCTGGGAGCGCGTCCCTACCCGCTCGAGCGACTGAATGATGCCTGGACGCTGGCCATGGGCGGCCACTTTCACGACATCGCCGCGGGCACGGCGACGCCGAAGGCATATGAGTTCGCCTGGAACGATGACGTGATTGCGATGAATCAGTTCGCCGGCGTGCTCGACAATGCTACCGAAGCCGTCGCCGCGGGGCTGGACACTGCTACGAAGGGTGTGCCGGTAATCGTCTTCAACCCATTGAACATCGAGCGTGAAGATTTGGTGGAAGCGAGTGTCAGTTTTCCAGAAGGTATGCCGAAAGAGGTGCATGTCGTTGGTCCTGATAACAATGAAGTTGCGGCGCAGATCTCGAACGGCAGAGTGATCTTCCTGGCCAAGGCGCCCTCCGTCGCCTACGCGGTTTACGATGTGCTGCCCGGGGCAGGGTCGCCCGACCGATATCGAATGAAAGTCGGGGAGAATTCTCTCGAGAACCAGTATTACCGCGTGAAGCTGAACGCCGATGGTGACGTTACCAGTATTTTCGATCAGTCGATCCACCGGGAATTGCTCGCGGCTCCGGCGCGTCTTGCAATTTCCTATGACAACCCGGAGCACTGGCCGGCCTGGAATATGGATTGGGACCAGGAGCAGGCGGCGCCAAGGACGTACGTCAACGGTCCGGCGAAGATTCGAGTCGTGGAAAGCGGCCCAGCACGCGTAGCTGTCGAGGTCTCACGTGGAACCGCGGGCTCGCGTTTCGTGCAAACCATCCGGCTTTCAGCGGGAGACGCGGGCAGACGGGTGGAGTTTGCAAACGTGATCGACTGGAATACACGGGAATCGAATCTGAAAGCGACATTTCCTCTCACTGCCTCGAATCAGATGGCCACCTATAACTGGGATATTGGCACGATCGAGCGGCCCACGGCCCAGCCCAAGAAATTCGAAGTGCCGTCGCACCAGTGGATTGACCTGACCGACATGAAAGGCGAGTTCGGCGCCACCATCCTGACCGATTGCAAGAATGGATCCGATAAGCCGAACGATCACACCATCCGGCTCACCTTAATTCGAACTCCGGGCACACGCGGCGGCTATGCCGACCAGGGTACGCAGGATCTCGGGCATCACGAATTCGTTTACGGAATTGCCGGGCATTTCGGCGACTGGCGAGAGAGCCAGACTGACTGGCAAGCGCAGCGATTGAATGCTCCGCTGATCGCGTTCCAAGCTTCGAAGCACGCTGGCGTTCTGGGTAAGGAGTTTTCCCTGCTGAAGGTCAGCAATCCGCGGGTTCGAGTCTTGGCGCTGAAGAAAGCGGAGCAGGGTGATGAGATCGTCGTCCGTCTGGTTGAACTTGATGGCAAACCCCAGCGTGACGTCAAAATATCTTTCAACGCGGCGATCATTTCCGCAAGGGAAGTGGATGGGCAAGAGCAGCCGGTCGCAAGCACGCCCGTATTCGATGGAGCTCTAGTCACTTCGTTCTCCGCATACCAACCGCGTACGTTTGCCGTTAAGCTGGCTGCGGCTCGAAGCAAAGCTGCGAGCGTTCGTTCGGCGCCGGTTGTCTTGCACTATGACCTGGCCACTGCCAGCAATGATGGGACGCCCTCGGTGGGCGGATTCGATGGCAAAGGCGATGCACTCCCGTCTGAAATGCTGCCCGAACAAATCGCCTTCAACGATGTGCAATTTCGTCTGGCCGCGGCGAAGGCGGGCTCTCCCAACGCAGTCGTGGCGAAGGGGCAGACGATCGATCTGCCGGAAGGCCGATATAACCGCGCGTATATTCTGGCGGCCTCGGCGGGCGGCGATCAGAACGCCACGTTCGAGGTCGGGAAGAAAAAAGTCGAGTTGAACATCCAGAACTGGGGCGGATTCGTCGGACAGTGGGATGACCGGCAGTGGAGTTCGAAGGACACAACTAAGGACGATTACGGCGAGATGACCGGCATCAAGCCGGGCTATATCAAGCGCGCCGACCTGGCTTGGTACTGCTCGCATCATCACAACGCCGCGGGCGAAAATGTTCCTTATGCTTACTCCTACCTGTTCGCCTATTCGATCGACCTGCCGGCCGGCATAAAGAGCATCAAGCTGCCGGATAATGACAAGATTCGCGTCATGGCTATGTCGGTGGCCGACGAGAATCCCGCGGTGAAGCCGGTGCAGCCGCTTTACGATGTGCTTCCTTCGATCGTCGCAACAACGTCCGATGCCATGACGCAGTGAATCGGCTGCCGGGCCGCGAACAGGGCCGATCCGAAGTATGGCTGATACCATCGTCTAATTGTTTCGCCTCTACGTTTCTGATCTGATGTGGTGGCTGCAATCGCGACCGATGCAATCGGACGGCCGTAGTGAATGAGGGAGAATCCTGGCGAAAGATTTCGGGTTGCTGCTCACAATGACTGATCCGTGCTCCGGCTCGACCCCGTAGGAGGACCCACAATGAAGAGATTCACTTTCTTGCTGGCTGCAGTTGCAACCTTGGCCGGCGTTGTCTTCTTGAGCGCTCCCGCATCTGGACACGCCGATGAAGAGGCCGCTCCGATCTTCGGAATCAAGATTCCCCCCGGATATCGCGACTGGAAATTAATCTCTGTGGCTCACGAGGCAGGCAATCTGAACGATCTTCGCGCCCTTCTGGGCAACGATGTAGCGATCAAGGCCTACCGGGATGGGAAGCTACCGTTCCCAGACGGCGCCATCATCGCCCGGCTGGCCTGGAGTTACGTTCCGTCTGAGGAAAACAATAAAGTTTTCGGCCGTCCCCAATCTTTCGTGGCGGGGGCTGCCACGAACGTTCAGTTCATGGTGAAGGACTCGAGAAAATACTCCTCGACCGGCGGGTGGGGGTTCGCTCAATTCAAAGATGGCAAACCCGCGGACGAGGCGCTGCTCAAAACCTGCTTCCCCTGCCACGAGCCCATCAAAGCTCGCGACTTTGTCTTCACCCGCTACGCACCTTGAGACTGAAGCGAAATCACAAATGCGCTCATCAAAGGAAAGGAGAAGATGATTTATGTCACACCATTATTCCGGTCCAGATTTTGGCTTTCCCCATGGCGATGCTCGACTCGACTTTACTGACCTGTATGCCTTTCCCAAGCCTGGGGACGCCAGCAGATCGATCCTGATTATGAATGTACATCCGTCGTTCGGCGTGAACCCTCAAGGGCCCACGACAGACGAGGCGTTCGCGACCGAAGCGGTGTATGAGCTTAAGATTGACACGAACGGCGATGCTATTGCCGACATCGCTTACCGGGTGCGCTTCTCCTCCGACAAGAGCGGGGCGCAGACCGCAACGCTGCGCCGGGTTGAAGGGGAACAGGCCACCGGGACGGGCGACGAAGGGAAGACGATCGTCGAAGGAGCACCGGTCTCGACGGGCGCGGAGGCGCACGTGACTGAGACTGGGGACTACCGCTTCTTCGCCGGTTGGCGCAGCGATCCATTTTTCTTCGATGTGCAGGGCGCCCTGAACAACCTGCAATTCACCGGCGACGATTACTTCGCCGACAAGGACGTGTGCAGCATCGTGCTGGAAGTGCCCAACTCTGCCCTCGGTTCTAAAAAGATAGGCCTGTGGGCTCGTACGCTGGACGGCGCAAGCGGGAAATGGGTGCAGGCGGATCGCGGTGCGCGGACCAATCAAACTCCCTTCCTTGCCGGAGAGCAGAACGCCGCTTATCTCGCCGCCGAGCCCGCGGACGATGCCCGTTTTATCCCCGTGTTCGCGCACGCGCTGGAGCACGCCGGCGGATATTCGCCGACGGAGGCTACGCGGGTCGCCGGGACCATGCTGCCGGACGTCCTCTGGTTTGATCCCAAGCGCCCGGCGTCCTACCCGGAAAATGGCCGGACGCTCACCGACGACGTCGTGGATTTATTCCTTCCTGTCCTCAGCAATGGAAAGGTGACGGAAGATAAGGTAGGGCCGCACAAGGATCTGCTGACTGTGTTTCCCTATGTCGGCCCGCCGCACAAGGCGCGGTCTGCCGAAAAGGTGGCCGCCTAGGCCAACGGAAAGGAAAATCCCATGAAGTACTCGACTCTCTATCGCACTGTGCAGATTGACGGCCTCTCGATCTTTTATCGAGAGGCTGGTCCCAAAGACGCGCCGACGCTTCTCCTGCTCCACGGCCTGCCTTCATCGTCGCGAATGTTCGAGCCGCTCTATGCCCGGCTTTCCGATCGCTATCACCTGGTCGCACCAGATTACCCGGGCTTTGGACACAGCGACTGGCCGGACCCGAAAATATTCGCGTACACTTTCGATCACTACGCCGAGATCATGAATCATTTCACCGAAGCTCTTGGCCTTTCGCGCTACACGCTTTACATGCAGGATTACGGGGGTCCCGTGGGCTTCCGCATGGCCTTGGCCCACCCGGAGCGCGTCGAGGCTCTGATTGTTCAAGACGCCGTGGCGCACAATACAGGCCTGGGCGCAAATTGGAAAACGCGACGAGCCTTCTGGGCTGATCGCGCCAGCAACGAAAGCGCCCTGCGCGCAAACCTCTTATCGCTTGAGACAACGCGGAGCCGCCACGCCGGTAACGACCCAGACCAAGCACGCCACGACCCTGATCTCTGGACCGACGAATTTTACTTTCTCAATCAACCCGGTCAAGGAGACATTCAAAGCGATCTGTTCTACGACTATCGAACCAATGTCGATGCCTACCCGAAGTGGCAAGCCTGGATGCGCGAGAACCAGCCGCGGCTGCTGGTGATTTGGGGCAAATATGAAAGCTCGTTCGATCCCTCAGAGCCAGAGGCCTATCGCCGCGACGTGCCGAAAGCCGAAGTGCACATCGTGGACGGCGGTCATTTCGCGTTGGACACGGCGGCCGATGAGATCGCTACATTGGTCCAAGATTTTGTCGATTCTTCCCGCGGGAAGTTGCCGGAGCAGAGCGTGTTGCAGCGGCGCGTTGGCTGAGGCCGCTTTGAGAATGCCTACCGCTCAACCGTGAATTGGATCCGAGCTGTGAAGTGGCCCCCCGCGGCCCGCAGAAGGTAAGGCAGTTCACGAAAGAAAACTTCGTGCGTCAATCCGTGTCGCAACCACTATCATTGTTAGTTCCAGGTTCCGGGTGAACGTCGAGAGGCGCCACAGGGAAGGGGCATTGTTGAGCAAGGCGAACTTAACCAACCGCAAGACGATTCACATCGAATGGGGCGACTGCGACCCTGCTCAGATCGTCCACTACCCCCGCTACCTGGCCTATTTCGACGCATGCACGACGGCGTTGTTCAAGAAGGCCGGCCTCTCCAAGCGGCAGATGCTTGAGACCTATCAGATCTTGGGCATTCCAATGGTCGATCTGCGCGCCTCATTTAAGGCGCCATCGCGATTCTCGGACACAGTCATTGTCGAGTCTGAGATAACCGAATGGCGCCGCAGCAGCTTTTGCGTCCGCCATCGGTTGTTTAACAAGAATGTCCTGGCGGTGGAATGTTTTGAGATCAGGGTCTGGGCAGTGACGTCGAAAGCCGACCCGGATCGGATTGAGAGCAGACCTGTGCCTCGCGAGGTGATCGAGATGTTTTCTGCGGATAACGATCGCCGCCCTGCGCAACTGAGATCGCGGCGAAAAAAACGATGAGCATGCGAACACAGGTTGGGATTGTGGGAGCTGGCCCCGCAGGGCTTGTCTTGTCGCACCTCCTGCACCGCCGAGGAATTCATTCGGTTGTGGTCGAAGCTCGAAGTCGACAGCATTGCGAGCAGCGGGTGCGAGCCGGAGTTTTGGAGCAAGGCACCGTCGACCTTCTGATAGAAATGGGCGTAGGCGAGCGAATGAGGCGGGAAGGTCTGATCCATGATGGCGTGGAAATTCGCTTTCGAGAACAGGGACATCGCATCGACTTCAAAGCCCTGACCGGTCGCGGCATCACGATCTACGCCCAGCAGGAGGTGGTGAAGGATCTCATCGCGGCACGGCTCGCAACCGAGGGCAAGATTTTCTTCGAAGCTGAGGATGTCACGATTCACGACTTCGATTCCGCAACACCGAAGATACGATTTCACGACGGCGGGGAACCTTCTGAAGTGCTTTGCGATTTCATCGCGGGCTCCGACGGCTTTCACGGAGTGTGTCGCCCGAGCATCGAAAAAGCTTTAACCATCCATGAACGGATTTTCCCGTTTGCCTGGCTCGGCATTTTGGCAGCTGCGACACCTTCTTCCGAAGAGCTGATCTATTGCTATCATGATCGCGGGTTCGCCCTGCACAGCATGCGGACTCCGGAGATCACCCGCCTATATCTCCAATGTGCTCCAGATGAAGACTTAGCGCAGTGGTCCGATGCGAGAATCTGGGAAGAGTTACAGATGCGCCTTACCACTCGCGACGGGCGCAGGCTAACGGAGGGCCCCATCTTGCAAAAAGGCGTTACCGGGATGCGCAGCTTCGTAGCGGAGCCGATGCAATATGGCAGGCTCTACCTGGCTGGGGATGCGGCACACATCGTTCCTCCGACCGGTGCAAAAGGGCTTAATCTAGCTGTCGCTGATGTTCGGGTTCTGGCCGCCGCGTTCGCGGAATTCTACGCTTCCGGAAATTCGCATCTGCTCGATCGTTACTCAGAGACCTGTTTAAGACGAGTATGGCTGGTGCAGCGGTTTTCTCTGTGGATGACTTCCATGCTGCATCGGGTTCCTGGGAACGATGGGTTCGAGGAGCATAGGCAATTGGCGGATCTGGATTATCTGACAAGCTCGCGCGCGGCGGCGCAGTCCTTCGCCGAAAACTACGTGGGACTGCCGATGAGCTGAATCGACGTACAATTTAGCATCGGCACGCGGAACGCCGGTGAAGACCAGTGAAACTGCACGGTGAGATAAGAATGTCTTCTTCGCTGATTTCGGCCAAAGGCAAACATCCGGGAGGGTCAGTTGTCCCCTTCCGCCGGCATGAGCCGGGGAGCCAGCCGGATTCTTTCTATCCCGCGTATCGCGCGACGAGGCTGCGAGCGCCGTCCCAGCCGTTGATCTTCTTGCCGCACACTCTTTCAGAGGTCACGGGGCCGGTCTTTGGCCATTCCGATATTCATCCCAACGATCAGGACCTGACGGCTCAGCATGCGGGAGAGCCGTTGGGGGAACGCATCATTGTGCGCGGGCGAGTGGTGGATGGCGATGGCCACGCCGTATCGAATAGCTTGATCGAGATATGGCAGGCGAATGCGGCGGGACGATACGCGCACGCGAAAGACGACCACCCCGCACCTCTCGATGCGAACTTCAGCGGGACAGGGCGAACGCTGACTGACGCGGACGGATTCTACAGCTTTGTGACCGTCAAGCCGGGCGCCTACCCATGGCGCAATCACGATAATGCGTGGCGTCCGGCGCATATCCATTTTTCTTTGTTTGGGCCGGCCTTCGTTACGCGACTGATCACGCAGATGTATTTCCCAGGCGATCCACTTTTTGCTTTCGACCCCATTCTGCAGTCGATTCCAGACGAAAGAGCGCGTCAACGCTTGGTTTCGAAATTTGACTTGGAAACGACGAAACCGGAATGGGCTTTGGGCTATCGTTTCGACATCGTGCTGCGTGGCCGGGAATCAACACCTTTTGAGAGATAAAGAGAGCTAGAGAAAAATAACGATGGACTTCACGCCGACTCCTTCCCAGACAGTGGGTCCTTACCTGCATCTTGGCCTGACCGATGCGCGAGGCATTGCGCGCATCGCCGGCGATAGAGCGAAAGGGGAACGGGTGTGGCTGACTTTTCGTGTCTTGGATGGAGAGGGAGCGCCTGTTCCCGATGCGATGATCGAAGTGTGGCAGGCAGACTCCGAAGGGAACTACGCTCATCACGGCAGTGCGGGCGACGCAGCTTTCCGCGGTTTTGGGCGACTGGCGACGGCGGAAGATGGCGTCTGCACATTTGAAACGATCAAACCGGGTTGCGTGTTGGGTCCAGGCGAAGCAGTCCAAGCGCCTCACGTGAACGTATCGATTTTGGGCCGGGGTATTCTCAAGAGATTGTCGACGCGACTTTACTTTGCAGGCGAGCCGGCCAACGCGGCAGATCCCGTATTGGCCTTGGTGCCGGAAAATCGGCGCGCGACGTTGTTGGCCCAGCCGGATCCGGCTCGCCCCGGCAATTGGATTCTCGCTGTGCACCTTCGTGGAAAGAGCGAGACGGTATTTTTCGATGTGTAAACACTTCAAATTGAACGGCCGCCGACCCGAATTGAAGCAACCTACGGAGTGGAGCCGAACATGAGCGGACGATTGATCGAAAGCCTGTCGACCACACCGAGGTTGGCCGCGATGTTCTCCGACGAATCCGTTCTGCGGGCCATGTTGGACTTCGAAACTGCCCTAGCGCGCGCTGAAGCGCGGTGTGGGGTCATCCCGGCTCAGGCTGCAGACGCGATCGCGGCTGCTGCCAGGCTCGACAATTTCGATATTGGCACACTTGCCGACGCCGCATTTCGCGCTGGGACACCCGTAATTCCTCTGGTGAAAATGTTGACCGAACAGGTGCGCAAGGCGGACGCGGAGGCGGCACGATTCGTGCACTGGGGAGCTACAAGCCAGGACGTGGCCGACACCGCCATGTCTCTTCTGCTGAAACGAGCAGAACCGGTTTTGATCGGCGATTCGAATCGATTGGAAAAATCGCTGGCAGATTTGTCAGAGCGGCACAAGCACAGCATCATGCTTGGACGGACGCTGCTACAGCCGGCTCCGCCCGTGACCTTCGGACTCAAGGCCGCGGGATGGCTGGCGTCAATCGGGCGTGGAAGACGGCGCTTACAGAAGACGTTTCGCGCTGCGGCGGTGCTGCAGTTTGGTGGGGCCAGCGGCACGTTGGCATCGCTTGGCGATCGTGGGATTCCCGTGGCTGAAGCTCTGAGCGCAGATCTCGGATTCGGAAACCGGCCTGTAGCGCCCTGGCACGCTCAGCGCGACCAACTGGCGACTCTCATCTGCTCCTGCGGAGTGCTGACTGGATCTCTCGGCAAGATGGCGCGAGACATTAGCCTGCTCATGCAGAGCGAGGTGGGTGAAGCGGCCGAGCCTGGAGGCGAAGGTCGCGGCGGATCGTCGACCATGCCGAACAAGCGCAACCCTACAGCGTGTGCTCTGACGCTGGCTGCGGCGCACCGGGTGCCGGGATTGGTTGCATCGTTTCTCTCTGCAATGCTGCAGGAGCACGAACGAGGTGTCGGAGGATGGCAGGCGGAGTGGCCGATCATTGTGGCCATAGTCCAGTCGACGGGCGTGGCGATCGCCTCGATGGCTGAAGTAGCCCAAGGGGTCTCAGTTGACGCGCAGAAAATGCGCGTCAACATCGAGAACACGAATGGCGAAATTTTTGCCGAGCGCGCCATGATG
>JBEKWP010000042.1:0-27103 GCA_049512915.1 Candidatus Sulfotelmatobacter sp. | reverse complement strand
GGCGTCGGAAAAACCGAACTGGCCCGCGCTCTCGCCGAATTTTTATTCGACGATGAGCGCGCCCTGCTGCGCATCGACATGTCCGAATACATGGAAAAGCATTCCGTCTCACGCCTGATCGGCGCCCCTCCCGGTTATGTTGGTTATGACGAAGGCGGACAGCTTACCGAGCAGGTTCGCCGGCGCCCTTATGCAGTTGTGTTATTCGACGAAATTGAAAAAGCTCATCCCGACGTCTTCAACATTCTGCTGCAAATCATGGACGACGGCCGCCTTACTGACGGCAAAGGCCGCGTGGTCGATTTCAAGAACACGATTCTGATCATGACCTCAAACCTCGGCTCCAGTTATCTGCAAGCCGAAAACCTCCGCACGCCGGAGGATTTCGAAAAGGCCAGCGAACAGGTCATGGAGGCGCTGCACGGCCACTTCCGCCCCGAGTTCCTGAACCGTGTCGATGACATCATCGTCTTCGGTCCACTCGGCAAAGAGCAATTGGTCAAGATCATCGAACTCCGCCTCGAAGACGTGCGCCGCCTGCTCGCCGATCGCAAAATTTCGATCGAGCTCACTGACGCAGCCAAGGAATTGCTCTTCACCCAAGGCTACGACGCCAACTTCGGCGCGCGACCGCTCAAGCGCGCCATTCAGAAGCTGGTGCAGGATCCTCTCGCCCTGAAAATTCTCGACGGCGAAATTCTTCATGGCGATCATATCGTGATCGACGCTGACAAGAAAGCTGGCAAGATGAAGTTCGAAGTCAGCAAGCGCGTGGGAGAAAAAGAAAGAGTCAAGGCAAAACGGTAATAAGTACGGACGGTGGGTCGCTGTCGGCGATCGACCGTCGTCCGTACCGAAGATACTCTACTCAACATTAAGATTCGAATCAGAGTGTGAAGCGAAAGCCTCAATCGCGTCCGCTGAGAAAATCAGATACCACGTGATCACCACTCTCACCATAACTTGCGCGCCATACCAGAAAAATCTCCAGCCCAAATCACGCGCCGCCGCCGATACCGCCGGCACTGATCCAGCAACTCCAACCACCATAAGCACGACCGCACACCAGCGCGCCCAATTGTGCAACCGGTAAAGACCCCAAGCAACCAAGGCCCATCCAGCGCCGATCGAGATAGCGCTTTGTGCTCCGTCTAAATCCCGTCCGTAAGTGATGCCCGTAGCCCTCGTCATTCTAAGCGTCCCCGGCGACACAAATTCAGCGATTCCGATTCCAACCAGATACGCCGCCACCAGAAAAAACAGCGCGGCGATCACCTTGAGGCTGGCAGGACGTTCCATGAATCTGAGGGTACCAAGTCTGCGGAAACGGCGCTGATCAAATCTGTGGCAAACTGAATTGATGCCCAGCCTCACCCTTGGCGACTTCGAGCTCAGCATCTTCTCCGACGGCACTTACCCGCTCGATGGCGGCGCTTTCTTCGGCGTAATCCCCAAAACCATGTGGTCGAAAAAAGTCGCCGCGGATGAAAAGAACCTCGTCACCTCCGGCCTGAACTCGCTTCTCATCCGCACTGGAAAGCAAAATGTTCTGGTTGAAACCGGCATGGGCAACAAACTTTCGGACCGCATGATCAAGTTCTACGGCCAGCCGGCTCAATTACTCACCAATCTAGCCACTGCAGGAATTGCACCCGAAGACATCGACATCGTCATTAACACGCATCTCCACTTCGACCACTGTGGCTGGAACACGATTCGCGATAAGAACGGAAAGATCGCTCCGACTTTTCCGCGCGCAAAATACTACGCGCCTGAAGGCGAATGGCAATACGCGCGCAAGCCCAGCGAGCGCGACGCCATCAGCTACATCCCGGAAAATTACGACCCCCTGGTCCAGAGCGGCCAAATGACCCTGCTCAAAGGCGGAGAAGAAATCGTCCCCGGCATCTCGGTAAAAACTTTTCCCGGCCACACCGCGCACATGCAGGGCGTCATTATTCAGAACCCCGGCGCCGCTTCGCACATCTCGCCGAGCCAGCGAGCTGTGGGGCATCCCCGGACCGCCTGTTACATCTCTGACCTCATCCCCACCACCGCTCACATCGACATCGCCTGGGGCATGGGCTTCGATCTCTATCCTCTGCAAACCATCGAGAGCAAGAAGGAGTACTACGCGAAGGCGATGCCGGAGAAATGGCTCACAGTTTTCACCCACGATCCCGGCACTCCGTGGGCCTACGTGGAGAAAGATGAGACTGGGAAGATGGTAGCGAGAGCAGTATGACTCTGCAGTTTACAACGACGCAACTGCGAGACTCACCGTAACCGCGCCCCGCCCATACAATCGCGCTTCGAAAAATTCTTCCACGCGCCTTAGAATCTCCACCGCGCTCTTCGATTCATAGATCGCCTTGCGCAGCCCCGCTCCCCCTGGCACTCCGTGCGTGAACCAGGACGCAAACTGCTTCATCTTGCCCACCGCATCCGGCAATTCCTCTTCGATCAACATCCGGAAGTAAGTCCGAATCATCTCGTACCGGTCAGCCTCGCTGGGCTCATCATAAACTCTTGTGCGAGCGGGCGCCTCGCCCGCTCCGCCTCCGCTCATCGACGCGCAATACTGTTCAATCTGCCTGAATATCCACGGATTCGACGGCGCCGTTCTCCCGATCATCACCGCATCACAGCCGGTTTGCGCGACCATCGCGCAAGCATCTTCTGGCGTACGAATATCGCCATTCCCAATCACCGGGATCTTCACCGCGTCCTTCACCGCGGCAATCCACTCCCACCTTGCCTGCCCGCTATAGCCCTGCTCGCGGGTGCGCGCGTGCAACGCCACTGCCGCCAGTCCGCTGGCTTCCGCCATGCGCGCCAGTTCCACGCAGACGATCTCCTCATCGCTCCACCCAGCTCGAAACTTCACCGTGAACGGAATCGTCACCGCTGCGCACACCGCCTCAAAAATCCGCCCAATGGCCTGCAGATCGCGCAACAGCCCCGACCCTCCGTTGCACTTCACAACTTTTTTCGCCGGACACCCCAGATTCAAATCCACCAGATCGAAGCCCAGCCCTTCGACCATCCGCGCCGCCTCCGCCATCACATACGGATCGCTCCCAAAAAGTTGCGCTGAGATCGGATGCTCGTCTTCGTAGAAATGCAAATAACGCTTGGCCTTTTGATCTTTCTTCCGCAGCACTCCGTCAGCAGAGGTGAACTCCGTCATGATCAGCCCGCAACCGCCCAGGTTCCGGATAAAACGCCGAAAAACCGTATCAGTCACTCCAGCCATAGGCGCCAGCACAGTGGCGGGAGCGATGTGTACATTGCCTATTAAAAGACTCGTGGGAACTGGCCGCATCAACATCGGCCCGTCGGCAAGACCCTCCCCTGACCCCGCCGAAGCTGAGCCCGAGCCATTCCCGTTGTCCCAAAACTTCTTCACGTGATCTATTCTACTTGCCTCGGCAAACGAAAGCCCCCGCCACGCAGGCGAGGGCTCGCTCCAAACAAGATTGAAACCTTACTTCTTCGCCGCCTCAGGCTTTGCCGGCTCGTTCTTGGCATACTTGCGGCGGAAGCGCTCGACCCGACCGGCGGTATCCATCAGCTTCTGCTTGCCGGTAAAGAACGGATGGCAGGCCGAGCAAATTTCTACGCTGATATCGCCCTTGTGGGTCGACCGGGTAACAAACGCATTGCCGCACGCGCAGTGCACACGAACTTCGTTATAAGCGGGATGAATGGCTGCTTTCATAGGGTTCAGACCTCGATACGAATCCTTAGATTCTACCGGAATGCCCCAGGATTCAGCAAACCAGCCTCCTCAAAACCGGAACAGATACGACACTTTCACAAAAAACTGCCGGCTGTCGTTCATGTAGCCCCTCGCAGTATAAAGTCCGGCCAAACTTTCCGGCCCTGGCATCAACTCGCGATCCAGATTCTGCAGGTCGCTGTTGTAACCCACATAAATCGCCGTGCCCGGATGCACCAAATAAGTGAGCAGAAAATCGGCGTTGAACTCCTTCTCCGTGGGTAGGTAGGTGTATGGATAAACCGTATTCCCCGGCGTATTCGCCAGCAATGAGTTGTACTGCAGAATCACGCGGAGTGAGAGTTGCGGCGTGAATTGCCAGTTCCATTTGCTGCGCACGATGTGGTTGTCGAAAATACCTTTCCCGATGCCGGGCGTCTGCGCCAGGGCGAGCAGATAGGTGCTATCGAAGGCTCGCAAGCGTTCAAACAGATACGTGTTCTCAATCTTCAGCGGCTTTATTGGACGGAACGTCAGCGTGCCGGTTGCCGTGTCCTGGCGTGCCAGGAATGGCTGGTTCAGAGGCGCCCGAGTGATCGGAGACGCCACGAAGTTCGCACCGTCTCCCCAGTGATAGGTCGCGCCGACGCTCACCTTCGGGAAAACCTGCGTTTGCACCCAAGCACCACTGCTGTGTTCATGGTAGTCCCGGTTGGGGATCGGGGGCTGGCAAGAAAAACCCAGGAAACAAAAATCCTGCGGCCTCAGACGCTCACGAAACTCATCGTAAGGATCCACATAGATGTGCGTCTGCCCTTTTCCTTCAATCCTTAGATAAGGGTCATAATACGTATCCAACCGATTGCCTTCGTGATCGAACACATAGCGCTGGCGCAGCGAGGGCCCCCAGGCTAAGAGCCAGCCCTTCTTCGGGCGGAAACGGTAATAGGCCAGATTGTAGACGCCGCGAAGATCCACGCGGTTCACGAATCCTGGCACGGTCACGAACCCCGGACTGATGTCCTGGTAGCTGCCGTCGTAGTTAAAGTGTAGCCCGTTGCGCAGCACTTCGACCGTGTCGGCTGGGCCGGCGTAGTAGTTGCCATTGCCGGCATTGCCCGAGCTAAACGGGATCTGATTCGCTTCACATGTAGAGAACAGGTTGGCGGCATTCAGCCCTAGCAGGTGGCTCGAACTGGTTACCGCCTGGCCTTGCAGCGTCCAATTGGTATTGAGCTTCAGCCACGCATCGGCGCCCCCGACGCGGTTGTATTCTCCAGTTGCCGGACATTCCCAGTCGGTATAAATCGCCCCCACGCTCGACTGCTTGAAAATGTCCCGGCTCACGCGCGCAATCGTGAAATACGAGCGGATGCCATAAAGATTGTCCAAACAGTCGGGGTCAAGAGAGTAGCTAGGACAATAATTTGGAACGGCCAGCCCCGGCGCCCGGTCATCGCTCGCCATTACCCCCACCGAATACGGACCCTCCTTTCCGGTCAACCGGATTCCCGCCGAAGGATCCTGAATGTTGCGGGTAAAAAACAAGTCAATCGGCGTGCGGAAATAATCCTCGTTCTCCAGAAAGAACGGCCGCTTCTCCGGAAAATATACTTCGAAGCGCTGATTCACCGTGATCTGCGGATCTTCCGATTCCACTTGGCTGAAGTCAGGATTGGCCGTCACATCCACAACAAAGTGATCGTGGATAATGAACTTCGCGTCCATCCCGGCCTGGCCCTGCGCCGTCGCATTCTGAAAAAACGGATTCTCAGGATCACGCGTGTCCAGCGCGCGGAACCCGCGCATTATGCCGTAAGGAATCAGTTCGATATCGCGCCCCGGCGAAATCCCTTCCAGCCCGAAAAGAGTAGCCTCATACCTCAATCGACCTTGCACTTTGCGGGATATCCACGGCCAGAACGAATCTTCGTTCTTGCGGGTGATCCCGCGATACAGAATGATTCCCCACTCCTGCTGTTTGGTCGCCGGAAAACGCAGGCTCTTGAACGGAATCGCCATCCACACCACAAAGCCGCGGTCGGTAACCTTGCCCCGCGAATCCCACACCGCGTCCCAGGAGACATCCCAGTTGCCCCCGGTCTCTTGCCGCGCCGCCTCGGTATAGATCGCATCCCACTGCACGCCCAGCGGCGTAGTCTGAAACTCATAGGCTCGCCGCCGGTCATGAAAGGTATCGAACAGGACTGCGACCTCATCGTCGTCCTGGATATCCTCGCGCGGCGACATCCGCGCCCGCACTTTCTTGGGATCGTCGAAACACACGA
Organism: Candidatus Sulfotelmatobacter sp.; assembly: GCA_049512915.1. GTDB lineage: Bacteria > Acidobacteriota > Terriglobia > Terriglobales > Acidobacteriaceae > Sulfotelmatobacter. The sequence goes on along the minus strand of JBEKWP010000042.1, from coordinate 21,094 downwards.
ACACCACATAGATATTCTTCTGGTCGTAGCCCACATAGGCATCGGTCTTCTCGGAGACCTCTTCGCCATCGTGCGGATTGCGTTGCACAAAACCGGTGACTCTCGCCATCTGCAGCGCAGTCTCGCCCTGCGGCGCCATGCTCAGAAAATCCTCCAGCACGGGTGCGCGGCTCAGTCGCGGAATGGTCAATGCCGGGGGAGCAATTTCCGGCTTCGCCGCGCGCACCTCCGGATTCTTAATGGCCGGCTCCGGCTCTTGCGCCGAGGGTGACGGATTCTGCACAGACGGATTCTGCACGGAGGGTGCGGATTTCTGTCCCGGCGGCGACGGATTCGCTTCCGACGGCGGAAGCGGGTTCTGCGGGGTGACCTGCTGATTTTGTCCAGCAGTCTCCTGCTGCGCCAGCTCCGCAACCTGCGCCGCGGAGGGACTCTGCACTGCCACTGCAGCCTGCGGCGTACTCCACCCACACTGCACCACCGCCGGCAGCACGAACGCCACTGCCAGCGTGGATCTCAACAGCCGCCCGACTTGAAAATCCTGACCCCGCCCCAAACCCAAATCCTCGCAATTCCTCCGCTAACACTTGTCGAGGAAACCAGCAACGATACACCATGAACCCCCCTCACAGAACACGAAACGATTGTTTTAAGGTTTTGCGAACAAATTGGGAAAGTAGTACTTGGCGGGCCAGAGTCTCTCTAGGATTCGAAGAGCGACCGTGGTAGTCCTGACTGCCGAATAATCGACATCAAAGTTCCGATTCGCAGCTCGTCATGGTCCGGAACAGGAACAGTGACCGTTGAATCCTTGGTTCGCTTCTGCATCACAATATGACTGCCTCTGCGCCGCACTTCAGCGAATCCCTCGCCAGCGAGAATGCCACAAACATCGCGGCCAGACAGCACACGCAGCCTACCCAACCTCGACCTCAAGCCTGGTTACAAAAAGTTCCGAATGTCCGCGCCGTTCGACTTCCGCCGGGTCTGCTGTTTCAAGAAATAACTCTACCGCCTCTTGCAGGTTGTTCCGCGCAGATTCAATGGTATCGCCCTGGCTGGCAACATCTAACTCAGGACACAGCGCAACGTAGCCCTTACCTTCACGCTCAATGATCGCGGTGACTTGCCGCACTTGTTTCATGAAGCTCCTAACATCGACGCCGCTCTATAGTCATTGTAGAACAACGAGGTTTTAGAACAACGACGTTTCAGAACAACGAACTCTGCCTTCGGCTCGGCGTAATGCCAAAATGTTCGTATGCCAGTTGCGTCGCCACTCGCCCCCGTGGAGTGCGGTTCAAAAATCCAATCTGCATCAGGAACGGTTCATAGATTTCTTCGATCGCATCCGGTTCTTCGGCCAGCACCGCCGCCAGCGTACTCAACCCCACCGGCCCGCCCTGATACTTTTCGATGATCGTCAACAGCAGCTTTCGATCCACTTCGTCGAAGCCGTATTGATCCACTTCCAGCATTTGCAGCGCCGCCTGCGCCGTGGGTAAATCGATCCTGCCCGCCCCCCGCACCTGCGCATAGTCTCGCACCCGCCGCAAAAGCCGGTTCGCAATGCGCGGCGTTCCGCGCGACCGGCTGGCAATCTCCGTCGCACCCGCATCGTCAACCTGCACCCCCAGAATCTCCGCCGACCGTTCCACGATCACCCGCAGATCCTCCGGAGTATAAAACTCCAGCCGCAATACGATCCCAAACCGCGACCGCAGTGGCGCCGAAATCAATCCTGCCCGCGTGGTCGCGCCGACAAACGTAAACGGCTTCACCTCTAGCGTGTGCGTGCGCGCCGAAGGTCCCTGCCCAATAATAATGTCGAGCTTGTAATCTTCCAGCGCCGAATACAGCAACTCTTCCAGCACTGGCTGCAGCCGGTGAATCTCATCGATGAACAGGACTTGCTTGTCCTGCATGTTGGTGATGATCGCGGTCAGATCACCCTTGATCTGCAACAGCGGCGCCGCCGTAGGCTGAAAGTGCACCCCAAGTTCGTTGGCAATAATGTTCGCCAGCGTAGTCTTCCCCAGCCCCGGAGGCCCATACAGCAGCACGTGATCCATGGCCTCGCCGCGCGACCGTGCCGCCTCAATCGCCACCGCCAGATTTTCTTTGACTTTGGTCTGCCCGATAAACTCGCCCAGCCGTTGCGGCCGCAGCTTCAACTCAAACGAAGAATCGTCCTCCACCTGCGCGGCAGACACCAGCCGCTCGGGGTTGTAATTCAGGTTGGGATTGTTCTTGGCGGTGGCCACTCGCCGGATGTTACCACGAACCTGCAGGAACAGCCGACCAAGAACCATGTGGGGACGGCCGCCTCAGCCGTCCAGCCAAGCGCAGCAAGGCTCGCTCTCAACTCCCTACTTCGGATACCAGTCCAGCACCCGCACCTCAATCCCAGTCCCTTCCAATCCCTTTTGAAACACCGCAAGATCGGACCCGTGATAGTGGTAAGGAATGACAATCTTCGGATGAAAGGCTTTTACCGCGTCAGCCGCTTCCTCCGGCGGCATGGTGTAAGGCAGGTTCATGCAAACGAACGCCACGTCGATGTTCTTAAGCGCGCGCATCTCCGGGATCCCTTCGGTGTCGCCAGAAAAATAAAAGCGCTTACCGCCGTAAGTGAGCACATAACCGTTGCCACGCCCCTTGTCGTGAAAGAATTTTCCCGGAGCCGGACCGCGCTTCAGGTTGTATGCAGCGATTGCCTCGATCGTCCACCCCTGCCAGCTCTTCGTTTCTCCGTTAGCAATGGGCTTCGCGCTGGTGACAGTCGCGACCACCGCCGGCGCGGCCAGAATCTCCGTCTCCGCCTTGCTGATCTCCTTGATCGAATCCGGGTCCATGTGATCGCCATGAATATCGGTAATCAGAATGAGGTCCGCCTTCGGAAGCCCCTTTAATTTCGCAGGCTTGGCCGGATCCAAATAGATGACCTTCCCGCCCGCTTCAATCAGCGTGCTGGCGTGATACAGCGGAGTGATTTTCACCGGCCCGGCCGAGGTTGGAAAAATTTGAGTTTCGGCGCCACGTGCAAACGGCGCCATAGCAATGAGAGCGCAGAACAGAATTGACAGCAGTTTCATAGCGGTCTCCGAAGACTTTGATATTGTGACACATAATGTGTCACCCTCTCAACCATCTTGACAATGTGCCACATAATGTGACACAATTCGACTTATGCACTCTGTGAACATCCGCCAGCTTCGCGATACTCGCCGCCTCAAGACCTGGCTGCGCGCAGGAAACACCGTGGAGCTTCGCGAGCGCGACCGCGTCATTGCCCGAATTGTTCCCGAGAAGCAGGAACCTTCGCCGGTCCAGTATCCAGACTTTGCGGCCCGGCGAAAGAAGATTTGTGGCGATCGCGTCTTGCCGGCGGTGGAACTCCTCATCAAGGAGCGCGGGCGCTATTGACAGTCTACGCGGACAGCAGCTTTTTCGTTTCGATCTATCTCGAGGACGCTCATTCGAAATCCGCTGAACAGCTCGTCAGTTCCGGGGCGCCCGTCTGGTTTACTCCTCTCCACTACGCGGAATGCATGCACGCAGTAGCGCAACAGGTTTTTCATAAAAACCTGCCGTTGGCGGCTGCCCAAGAAGCATACCGCCATCTGGAAAAGGACCGAGCCACTGGCTTGTGGCTGGGAGCCGACATGCCCGAGGGCGTCTTTGACATCTGTGCGGACTTGGCTCGACGCCACGGTCCGCGCCTCGGCGTACGCACCCTGGACACCCTCCACGTGGCCTGCGCTCTTCAATTGAAAGCGCAGCAGTTTTGGACGTTCGACCAACGCCAGGCGAAATTAGCAAAAGCCACAGGGCTCAAAACTGCGTGAGTGCTATTCTTCCTCTTCCTTAACCTCACCCCGAGCCGCCTTCGCCTTCTCAATAATCTTCTCCTGCAACGCTCCGGGTACCGTGTCGTAGTGATGCATTTCCATATTGAAGCTGCCCCGCCCTTGCGTCATCGATGTCAAATCCACGCCATAAGTCAGCATCTCCGCCATCGGCACTTCAGCTTTCACCACAGTGTTGCCACCTTTGTTGTCCATGCCCTGGATGCGTCCCCGCCGGCTGTTCAAGTCGCCCATGATCGATCCGGCAAATTCGTCCGGCACGGTAATCTCGACCACCATGATCGGCTCCAGCAGCGTGGGCTTGGCCACTTCCATCGCCTTCTTGAACGCGATCCGCCCCGCCATCTGAAACGACAAATCATTCGAATCGACATCGTGATAAGACCCGTCATACAGAATCACCCGGAAGTCGACCACGGGAAATCCCGCAAGATACCCGCGCGCCGCCGCGTCCTTGATTCCCTTTTCCACCGCCGGAATAAAGTTCTTCGGAATCGCGCCCCCGAAAATATCGTTCACAAACTCAAACTGCCCGCCCCGCGGCATGGGCTCCATCTTGATTTTGCAATCGCCGTACTGCCCGTGCCCGCCGGTCTGTTTCTTGTGCCGCCCTTGCACGTCAGCCTTGGCGCGAATCGTCTCCCGGTAAGGCACCTTAGGCGCCTTCAAAACCACTTCGGTGTGATACCTCTTCTTCAGCTTCGAAACGATCACCTCAATGTGCTGCTGCCCGGTCCCGGCGATCAGAAACTCCTTCGTCTGCTGGTCTCGAAAGAATCGCAGCATCGCATCTTCTTCCATCAGCTTATGGATCCCCGGCCCCAGCTTGTCCTCATCCGCGCGGCTCTTCGGCTCAATCGCAAACGTAATCGCCGGCTCCGGCAGCTTCACCCGCGGATACAGAATCGGCGCAGCCTTGTCTCCCAGCGTGTCGCCGGTCAACGTGTCCTTCAATTTCGCGACAGCTCCAATATCTCCCGCGTGCAACTCCGTCACCGGAACCGCCGCCTTCCCCTGCATGATCGAAATATGCGACAGCTTCTCCGTTGATCCACGCGAGAAGTTCTGCGCAGTCGCTTCATTCTTTAGTACCCCAGAAAAAACCTTGAAATAAGAAATCCTGCCGGCAAACGCATCCGAAATCGTCTTGAACACGTAAAGTGAAACCGGCTCCGCATCCGTCTCATGCCGCTTCGGCGCATCTCCATTCCCAGAAGCTGCCGGTTCGCCCTGCACCCACTCATGCTCCGAAGGCGCCGGAGTGTAGTCCACAATAAAATCCATCACCCGGTCCGCCCCAATGTTTCCCAGCCCAGAGGCAAAAACAACGGGGAAAAGCTTGTCCTCGCGAATCGCATTATGCAGCGCCGGAATCAAGTCCTCCTCGGGAATGGTTCCCTTCTCAAAGAACTCCTCCATCAGCTTGTCGTCGCCCTCAGCCACCAACTCGACCAGTTGCTCGTGCGATTCCTGCACTTGCGCCCGCATGTTTGCCGGGATCTCCGTCTCCTTGCCTTTCCCATTCCCTCCCAGTTCGTAGGTGTAAGCTTTCATGCGCACCAGATCGACGACTCCGCTCAAACTCTTCTCGCTCCCAATCGGCAGCTCGATCGGAATCACATTCCTTCCAAACGCATTGATCAGCGACTCCAGCACGCGTTCCGCATTCGCCCGGTCGCGGTCCATGCGGTTCACCACAATCAGCCGCGGAGTCTTGTACTCCTCGCAATCTTTCCAAACCCGCTGCGTCACCACCTCCACTCCGGCAACACCGTCCACGACGACAATCGCCGCATCCACCACGGGCAAGACCATCCGTGCCTCATGGACAAACATATTGAACCCCGGCGTATCGATCACATTGATCTTCGTTTTGCCCCACTCCACATAAGCGGCAGCAGCCGCAATCGACATCTTCCGCGCAATCTCTTCCTCGTCGTGATCGGTCGTCGCCGATCCGTCGTCCACTCGCCCCAGCCGCGGCGTAGCCCCCGCGGTGTAAAGCATGGCCGACAGCAGCGTGGTCTTCCCCGCATGCCCATGCCCCACCATCGCGACATTACGAATGTTTTCTCCGGAATAGACTTTCACCAGTAGGCTCCTTCGCAGGCGTGGAAAGAGAGAAGGCCCAGAACCAGAATCCAGAATTCAGAATCCAGACTTCACAATGAAGACCAGCACAGCATACAGGCCAGCCCAACCTACCTGCCAAAACCTAGGATGCTACCACGCGCCCAGCAAACGCCTCAACCCGCGAGGATTCAAGCCAGGGATTATGTGGGGACCGCCGCCCGCGAATCCGTGCAAAGCGCCACCCGCCGTTGTATCATCCTCCGCATGCTGGGCAATCGCACCAACGAGCAGTGGATCGCCCAATACTCCTCCAGCCATCAGAACCGCGTGAACCGGCTCTGCCACACCCTGGGCATCCCGACCATCGTCCTCTCGATCGCGATATTTGTAGCCAGCATCTTCGTCCATCGCCTGTGGCCCTACGCTCTGGGTCTTTTCCTCCTCGGATGGCTTCTCCAATTCATCGGCCACGCCTTCGAAGGCAAGCCCCCGGAGTTCTTCAGCGACTGGCGTTTCCTGTTCGTTGGCGTCCGCTGGTGGTGGGCCAAGATCCAAGGCAAAGCCTGAAGGACCGTCGCAGGATTTGTCATCCTGAGCGGAGCATGAGCGCCTGAAAAGGCGGTCATGCGCAGTCGAAGAGCCTGCCCCGAGCGAAGCCGAGGGGATCCCTAGCATCTTCCCGTCGACCGCTGGTATCAGCCAACTGCGCACAGCCTCCTTCTTGCTTTCGTAAACCCCAAGTTGGTAAGCTTCGAGCATCGCGAATCAAAGCATGCATCGACTGATCGCCAAATTCCTCCTGCTCTTCGCGCTCGTGGGGAACTTCGCCCCGCTGGCCCTGGCGGCAACCGCCGCACCCCATGCCTGCTGTGTCCGCAAAGCACCCCATCACTGCCACGATTCCCTGGCCTCAGAACAGGCTTCAGAAGCCGGACAGCTCGTCATCCGCGATGCCGCTTGTTGCAATCACGAGTGTTGCCGCGCCGTCACCACCGCCCGCTGGGCTCACGCGCAGTCGCCGGCGTCCGCTTCTTTCATGCAGACTGTCGAGGCCTGCCTCGGCCAGTCAACTCCCGTCACCCCGAACCGAGAAGTCTCCCGTCTCCATTCCACTCGCGCCCCGCCTGCCTGCTAACGCTGCCTCTCAGCTCGAATTAATTCTGTCGACCTAACGCAGAAAGGCGTTTTCGCCGGAGCGTGTCGCTGCCCGCCGCCCGAAGTCAACATCGGCGTCGCTCACCGCTCTAACCCGATGCAGAGAATGGACTCATTTCATGAGACAACTTACTAGCTTGACGACGGTTCTTTTCCTCCTGAGTGCCGCGGCATTCGCCACGATTTTCGGTTCCGTGCGCGGCATCGTGCATGATCCTCAGCATCGCCCCGTTCAAGGCGCACACATTACGCTAAAAGCTCAACACTCGGACTGGACACGCTCCTCCGATTCCAACGACAACGGAGAGTTTAGCTTCACATCTGTTCCGGTCGGCGATTACGCCGTCACGGTGTCTTCGAAGGGCTTCCGCGAGATGCAACAGGACGTGATTGTCCAGTCCGACACGAGTCCGGTGCTTCATTTCGCCATGGTTGTTGCGGGAGCGAACGAGCACGTTGAAGTTTCAGAGATTCCCGTCGAAGCCACCACCCAAACCGTCACGCCTACCGTCACTCTCAACCGCATCGACATCCAGCAGACTCCCGGAGCCGACCGCACCAACGGCATGCAAATGATCACCGACTACGTCCCCGGCGCCTACGTCGTGCACGACATGCTCCACATGCGCGGAGGCCATCAGGTCGAGTGGCTCATCGACGGCGTTCCCATCCCCAACACCAACATCGCCAACAATCTCGGACCTCAGATCGATCCCAAAGACATCGACTATCTCGAAGTCCAGCGCGGCAGCTACGACGCCGACTACGGCGACCGCACCTACGGCATCTTCAACATCGTGCCCCGCACCGGCTTCGAGCGCGATCGTGAATGCGATTTCGTCGTTACCGCCGGCAATTTCTACCAGACCAACGACCAGATCAGTTGCGGGAACCACAGCGCCCGCTCCGCTTATTACGCCAGCCTCAACGGCAACCGCAGCCAGTACGGCCTGCAGACCCCCATTCCGCAGGCCGTAAACGATGCCGCCAACGGCTTCGGCGGATTCACCTCATTCATCTTCAATCCCGATCCCCAAAACCAGTTCCGCGTCGTAGGCTCTCTCCGCCGCGACTATTACCAGATCCCCATCGACCCCAACCCCAACTCCACCACCAACGTCTACTACCCCAGTTCCGGCCTGCATGATGCCGAGATCGAGCCCGACGGTTACGTTACCTTCTCCTGGGTTCACACTTTCGACCCCAATACTTTGCTGACCGTTTCTCCGTTCTATCACTACAACGGCGCCGACTATCACGGGGGACCCAATGACTTTCCCGTCATCTCCACCGTAACCCAGACTGCACAATATGGAGGAGCGCAGGTAGCGCTCAATGCCAACGTGAAGCGCAATGATATTCAGGCCGGCGTCTATGGATTCGCCCAGCATCAGTACAACTACTTTTTCAACGATTACACCGACGGCACCCCAAACGTTCCTCCGTCGTCGATCGGCGTGAACGGCGGTGTCGCCGCCTTCTTCATCAACGACAAATTCAAAGTCACGCCGTGGCTCACCTTGATCGCGGGCCTTCGCGAAACCGCATTCCGCTCCACCATCTCCGAAAACGCCACCGATCCTCGCCTCGGTGCCGCCATCCGGATTCCTCGCCTCAACTGGGTCTTCCGCGGCTTTTACGGCTACTTCTATCAGGCTCCGCCGCTTTCCACAGCCACCAGCGAGTTGCAGACTCTTGCCACCGGCCAGGGCTTCGCCTTCGCTCCGCTGCATGGAGAACGCGACATCGAGTGGCAATTCGGCGTGACGATCCCCGTCCGCGGATGGACCCTCGATGCCGACAACTTTGAAACCCGCGCCCACAATTGGCTCGATCACAACAACATCGGCGAGTCGAATATCTTCTGGCCCATCACCTGGGAGTACGCCCAGATTCAAGGCTGGGAAGTTACGCTGCGCTCCCCGAACATCGCGCATCGCGGCCAATTCCATCTCGCCTACTCGAACCAGATTGCCCAGGCAACTTCGCCGATCACCGGAGGCTTGGTCTGCCCGCAGCCCATCACTATCAATTGCGGTCTCGACATCGCCCCCGGACTTTCTCCCGTCGACCACGATCAGCGCAATACGCTGAACGTCGGTTTCAACGCCAGCCTGCCGGGGCATGCCTATGCCTCCACCAACGTGTATTACGGATCAGGATTCACCAACGGCCTTCCCGGCGTGCAATATCCCGGCAACTATCTGCCCAGCCACAGCGCCGTGGATCTTTCCCTGGGCAAGACTTTCGCCGAGAGGTACACAGTTTCCGTGACAGCAGTCAATGTCGCGAACCGCCGCGTCCAGCTCGACAACAGCCTCACCTTCGGCGGATTCCACTGGGACGAACCGCGGCAAATCTACGGAGAATTCCGCTACCGGTTTCACTTCTGATGCTGCAAGCCATAAAATCCGCAGCTATGATTGGGAACAAGAGAGAGGCCATGCCCTTGAATCTGAATTCGCCCACGCCCCGTGTTGCGCTCTTCTGCCTGTGTGCACTGCTGCTGGTCCTTCCCACCGCTTGCAACCGCGGACCCTCGCAGCCCGGCGCCACGAACGTTCAATCCGGCACCAAACGCTATGCCTTCAAAGGCAAAGTCGTATCGATCGACAAGAATGCGAGAACCGCCAACATCGACAACGAACCCGTCCCCGGCTTCATGGACCCGATGGTCATGCCCTACACCATCAAGCCCGCCTCCACGCTCGATCAACTCCAGCCCGGCGACACCATCACCGCCGATGTCGTCGTTCAACCGGACAAGGTTCAACCCGACAACGTCCAACCGGACACCACCTACTGGCTCGAAAACGTCAAAGTCGTCTCCCATTCGCAAACCCCTGCGGATAAGCCCACATCCAGCCTCCACATCCCGTCTCCCGGAGACCCTGTACCCGACTTCAAGCTCGTCAACCAAAACGGCCAGCACACATCGCTGCATCTGTATCGTGGCGAGACCTTGCTGCTAACTCTCATCTACACTCGCTGCCCGTTCTCCGATTTCTGCCCCCGCGTCAGCCACGAGTTTGCCGCAATCGATCGCCAGGTCCGCGCCGATCCCGCCCGCTACGGCAAGACTCACCTGCTCAGCATCAGCTTCGATCCCACTCACGACACGCCCAAAGTTCTCCGCGCCTACGGCTTCTCCTGCGCCGCCACCAAAGATCCCGCGCTTTTCAAGCACTGGGAATTCTCCGCAATTCCGCAACCCGAGCTGCAGGAATTCGCCGACTATTTCGCCCTCACTTACAACGAAGATCGCGGCCTGATCACCCACTCCCTCAGCACCGCCGTAATCTCTCCCGACGGAAAGATTTACCGCTGGTATCACGGCGCCGACTGGCAGGCCTCCGACCTGCTTCAGGACATCGCCACTGTCCACGCCGCAAGTTAACCGCGTCAGAGAGGAGCGTGTTTGATAGTCTGCCTCGCACCGTCCTCTCGCATCGACCTGCTTCGTATCAGGGCACGGCTTAAGCCGTGCCGCAAAGGGGGTTTTTAGATGTCGGCTTTAGCCCCTGTAGTCTGTGCTAGGCACGAAACCCGTCATTCACAAAACAGGCTGTAATAATAGAAAGAGGAATATCCCATGAAATACATTTTGGTGTTACTAGCCACGCTCGGAATCGTCGTCTCCGCCCTCGCCCTGCGCGAACACTACCGCACCGAAGGCGACGCCCCCTGCAGCATCAACGAGCGCTGGGACTGCGGCATCGTCAATAAAAGCCCCTACGCCGTCGTGCAAGGCACGGGCATTCCCGTAGCCGTCATCGGCATCGCCGGATATCTTCTGATCGGCGCCCTGGCCCTGCGCCGCTCCTACCGCCTGCTCCTGGCCGCTGCCCTCATAGGACTAGCCTTCTCGCTCTACCTCGCCCGCATCGAAGCCCAAGTCCTCGGCGTCTGGTGCATCTACTGTGTAATCTCCCTCGCCGATATCTCGCTAATCACGCTGCTGTCGCTCGGCACCGCGGGCGTCCCGCTATTTCGCAAGTCATCCGTGCGACCCTCATAACAACCGGGAACGAAAAAATACATGTGGGGACAGCCGCCTCGAGAGCCTGCCCCGAGCGGAGCCGAGGGGTCCAGCGAGCAAAGCGAGCCAGCATTCGGCATTGCCCGGGCAACGCGTGTAGCGCGATAAGACGTCTGCCTGCCCGTAGCGCCGCCTTCCCGGCGGCTGTCCGGAGGGCGTCCTCGCCCTCCGCTTCGGGAGCGAAAAGAACGCGGCCATTTCGTCACCGCGCCAAAAAAAGATTGAATTCGGATGGCGCAGCCCCTCAAGCGCGGCGATCAGGAGCCGGACATCTCCGATTGGCATTTTTACAATCTAACCAACCGGATAAGCATAAAATGGTGCTGTTCTCGAGGCTCGCAAGCAGATACGCGCCCAAGGGTCAAGCAACCCCAACCTGAACCGTCGCGTACCTTCGCTTTAGATGGAGGTCCTTATGTTTCAGTTCATGTTTCGGATCGAGAGAAGCAGATCTTTCTACTTGATCGCCCTTGCCGCCCTGCTACCAATTCTCTCCACCGGATGTGGCAGCAACAGCTCCACGAACAACAACCTGTCGCAGGCCCAGGCCCAGGCGGTGGCACAACAGGTCTCACAAGCTCTCACTCAGGCTCTGGGCGCTGCCGTTCCCGCGACCGCAACCGCGCCGGCCACCGACGCCCATCCAAGCCTTTCCACCGTGGTGAATGACCTTCACCCGGACGCCTTGCCGGGATGCACGTCATCCTCGAACGGCGAAACCTGCAACATTCCTATCTCCCTGACGAACTACCCATGCAGCGGCTCTCAAGGCGGCACCATCTCCGTCACCGGCGACGTCGACGGCACTCTGACCAATACCGGCAGCGGCTCTCTGAGCGCCCAACTCGCGATAACCCCGGCCAATTGTTCCGTGTCCAACCTGATCCTGAATGGCGATCCGAGCATCAACGTCGCCGGCCAGATAAACTTCACCAACAACGAAACCCCCGTGTTCCCCGTAACCTTCACAGAAACCGGAGGCATCTCCTACGGCCCCAATCCCTCCGGAAGCTGTCAGGTCAACGCAACATACACCATAAATTCTTCGCTGAGCTGCACAATCAGCGGCACGGTATGCGGCCAATCAGTGAGTGGAAGTTGCTAGCTCCGTAGCGCCGCCGTCCCGGCGGCTGTCCGGAGGGCGTCTCGCCCTCCGCCTCGGGAGCGGGCAAGAACGTTGCCGCTTCCTCACACCGCCATAAACGACACGACCCATCCACCGCAAAATTGAACGCGGAGGGAAACTGAATACGCAATGCAGGGAAGGGGAAGGGCAGCTAAGAAGGGCCACCCCCGTGTTTCCTCAATCCGTGCGAATCCGTGGCAAAAGAATTCCTAGATATCCAGATTCTTCACATCCAGCCCTCGGCGCGCCAGGCCGCTCCTGCTACCGGTCAGCAGACCCCACGCCTCTTTGTAGCACTCATAACAGTAGCTCTTTTCCTTAGTAGGCGGCACAACCGGGCTCAGCATGACGCAGGTGATTCGCCGCACGCCCAGCACCAACGACGCCGGGATCAGATACCACGCGTTCACCGGAATCACGTACGCGCCGAACAGGTCAATTTGTTTCAAAGTGTAATCTTGCTTCTTCCCGTGATTGGGCAGCAGCTGACAGCAATAGCCATCGCCACGCCGGTAGCTGGTGGACTTAACCTGCACCCGCAGAAAGTTCGGCCCATGTTCGATCCCGACATCGTAAGCTCTGGTCTCTCCCCAGGGCTTGCAAACCGCGAACCGCCGCCGCCGCCGCCTCCGCCATGAACTGCAACTCCACCCACTCCCCGCGCTCCTTGAAGCTCTTGAATCTCTCCCAATACTTCATCAATACCTCATCTTATTTCCCCGAAGCCGATCGATCTTCCCCAAAAGCGCCACGGACGCTAGCAGTGACGTGGAAGAACAGACGCATGCAGTGACGTGGAAGAGCGGCGCTTCAGCGCCGCGTAAAGACCCATAAGAATCAATGGGCTTTAGCCCCTGAGGGTTCGCTTCCAATCGCCAGACGCGTGATTTTCCTTGAATCACTGCAGACGCAAAATTCGCCCAAAACAAAAGGCGCGACCCATAGGCCGCGCCTTCGAAAATCTTTACCCTATATATCCAGAATATCAAGTTTAATAGGGTAATTGTGTCACCAAACCCAACTTTATATTCGCCTTCTTTCCTTCACCTTAGCCCCATTCGCGTAACTTCTACCTATTGACAAGATTTCGCGAGAATCTACGTTTTCGATCCCAGCAACTGTATCGGCCACTCGAAAGCAGGTTCGCGCGAGGCCGGCCAGCTCGAAAATAATCAGATCGGGAAGGGCACGACTTCAGTCGTGCCGTAAGTCCAGCAATCACCTTCGGCTTTAGCCGCTGAGGTTTGCTCTAGGCTCAATAGCAATGTTCTCAGCGACCGCCGCAGTAACTGGCTAGATATGTCCTTTAACGCAGGCCAACTGCTTACCATCTTTGGCAAATATCACCACTTCGAGATCATCCGTAAGCGGAATTCCTTTGGCCGGTACTCGCATGCGGTAGAAATCTGCGGCAGCAAACTGTTCGCGCCACGGCTCGTGCAGAAGCTCGGACTCCACTTCGCCAAGGTCCTTCTGTTGAGCGCCCAACCAACGCACCGTGAATCGCAGCTCATGCACCGTCTCTGTCCGCGCTTCGGCTTGAACCCAAGGCCCGACATCCGCCGAGCAAGCAATAAGCAACGGACTCACCTCCAAAATTATGTCATTCTCATAATTGGAGATGGTTTGCTCGTTCTTGCGAAACTCCGCTTGCTCCAACTTCTTGGTGCGCCGCAAGCCTTTGAAGAAATCACCTGACAGAACTGCTTCATACGCAGTACAACGCGTAATTTGCTCGAACAAGGCCGTCCCCAGCACGGCTCCCTGCTCATAACCCCGGGTAGATTCCTTCTCGCTTCCTAGTTCGGATATGGGCAGAGACTTCTTGCAGCCTATCGCAGCAGTCGATTCGGCGTCGGATTTAGCCTTCTCCAATGAGGGCTCACGGACATAACTCTCGTATTCGCTGATCCCTATGCTCGGTGTCGTGCGGATGGTGAGTCGCTGCGTATCCGGGGAAAGCTCCCATTTCTCTTCCAAGCCCTCGATCACGGTGGGTGCGAAGGCCCCGTCGAGTGAACCCTTCCGCTCAACCGTCGTCTTTAACACGAGGTTCGTGCCTTTCAACCGCGCCTGCACCTTGTTCGATTTCTTGCCATCGAGCCGATAGTGCACGACAGCCGTCTCGCCGTTTTGAGACGCCATCACGACCACCTCATCAAGCGTTTGCTTTATATCGAGAATGCGGGGGACAGCTGGTGCCGCGTGCCCTCCCTTGACGGCGGTCTCTGTTCGCAAAAAAATGCCGGAGAATTCCGGCTTGGCCTGAGCCAGCGAGGAGGCGGCAAGCACAAAAACGGTGATGACCGGGCGCATCAAGTCTCCCAAAACATGCAGACTTTGACTTCGATTTTACGCCGTTTCATGGCGCAGGGAAGGAAAGGGCGGCCAATTCTGGCCGCCCTGACGTTCTTTGTGATCGGTGTGAAGCCGTGCAAATCCGTGGCAAACCCGGTTCCTAGATATCCAGATTCTTCACATCCAGCGCATTCTCTTCAATAAACTTCCGCCGCGCCTCCACATCTCACCCAACTGTTCCTCACTTCATTTTGCGGGTATAAGATACGCGCCCGGAATCCGGTGGTCCAACGTTGCCAGCACACCCTCGGTCGCGTTCGCCAGTTCGACCAGATGGCCGTCGGTAATCTGCTTCGGGGATTTCACCCAGATCGGAAGGTAAGAAATATCCTGATCATCGGTCAGGAAGATAAACCGGAAAGCATCCGCCCTCTTCATTCGAAGCAATAATGTCCGTGCTTGTGCGATCGTCAATCCGTAAGCAGGCGCTTGCGCAAGGACCCGCAGGAACCCCAATTCAGTGATCGAACAGGTGGCTAAGGTCGGCGTTGGGCGCGTTCGCACCCACGATACCACGCGATCATGGAATTCGTGGTTCGCGAATCCCAGCGCAACTAAGGCGTTCACGTCAAGCAGATACTTCATGGAAAGTTTGTGAGGATCTCCTGCACTTCCCGGCTGGTCAGTACTGGGGCATCAGGACCCGCGCTGAGCACGGGAATGCCGGTAACCGGATCAGTCGCGATCTTGGCCCGACGCGGCCGCTTTCCCCGCGGCGTAAGCACGATACGCCCCGACTCGACGTTGACATCAAGAGGATCTCCCGCGCGTATGCCCAGACGGCGGCGGAGTAGCCCCGGAAGCACAACCTGCCCTTTAGTGGAAACCTTGGTGTGCATGGTAAGACGATCTTACCACCGACGGGTTTAGATATCCAGATTCTTCACATCCAGCGCATTCTCTTCAATAAACTTCCGCCGCGCCTCCACATCCTCACCCATCAAGGTCGTAAAGATGGTCTCGCACTCGGCAATATCTTCCAGCTTCACCGAAAGCAAAGTCCGCCGCTCCGGATCCATCGTAGTCTCCCACAACTGCGGAGCCGTCATCTCCCCCAGGCCTTTATACCGCTGCACATCATACCCGCGGCTGCCTTCCTTCTTCACATATTCGAACAGCTCGCGAGCCGTAGCTTTCTCGACAGGCTCGACAACCGCCTTGTGCTTGGGAGCAGCCTTCGCGCCCTTCTTCTCGGATTTTCCGTCCGATCCAGACCCGTTCTCCGCGCCCTCATCATCCGCAGCCTCATCGCCATTGCCGCCAGCCGCGCCAGCCTTGACTACAGCTTCCACAACAAACGGCGGCTCCAGATAAGGCTCAATCTGCTTGAACTTAGAAATCAGCTGCCGGCACTCCGCGCTCGAAGCCAGTTCCCAGTTGATCACATGCTCTGAGCCCTGCGAGTTCACAAAGCGTACTTCCCAAAGATTGTGCTCTTCATCAAAGCGCGACTCCACGCTCTTGAACTTCCGGTCTTTCGCGAGCTTCTTCAGCTCCCGCTCGAGCTTTTCGATCTTCTTCGGCGGAGTCTTCTTGTCCCCCTCAAAATCCGCATGCTTCGAAAAATCCAGCCGCGGCAACAACTCGGTAACGCTCTCATCGCGCAACCGCTTGTTCACCTTATCGAAGAAGTTCAGATACTCCTTCAGCACCGTCATAAAGCGATTCAGGTTCGCGCCCTCCAGCTTCGCCGCGCCCTCGCCATAGCGCACCGTCACTCCATCAGCTCCGCGTTTCAGCGTGACTTTGTCAAAGGCATCGTCGTCCTTGATGTATTGCATCGACTTGCCCTTCTTGATCGAGTACAGCGGAGGCTGCGCAATGTAGACGTTGCCGCGCTTGATCAGCTCCTGCATATGCCGGAAGAAGAACGTAAGCAGCAGCGTGCGGATGTGCGATCCGTCCACGTCGGCATCGGTCATCAGAATGATCTTCCCGTACCGCACCTTCGTAGGATCGAAATCTTCCTTGGCAATGCCGGTGCCGAGCGCCGTGATCATGGCGCGAATTTCCTCATGCGCCAGCATCTTGTCGTAGCGCGCTTTTTCGACGTTGAGAATTTTTCCCTTCAGCGGCAGAATCGCCTGAAACCGCCGGTCGCGCCCCTGTTTAGCAGTCCCACCGGCCGACTCGCCCTCCACCAAAAACAATTCGCACCGGTTCGGGTCCCGCTCCGAGCAATCCGCCAGCTTCCCCGGCAGCCCGCCCGAATCAAGCGCTCCCTTGCGCCGCGTCAAATCCCGAGCCTTCCGCGCCGCCTCCCGAGCCCGCGCCGCATCCACCGCCTTGTTGATAATCTTCCGCGCCACGGTCGCATTCTGCTCAAAAAATGCCCCCAGCCGCTCATTAATAAACGCTTGGACTACGCCGGCGATGTCGGAATTCAGCTTGCCTTTGGTCTGCCCTTCAAACTGCGGCTGCGACAGCTTCACGCTGATCACGGCGACCAATCCTTCACGCACATCGTCGCCGGTCAGATTCTCTTTGACGTCCTTGAACAGGCCCATCTGCTGCCCGGCATAATTAATCGTGCGGGTCAGCGCCATGCGGAAGCCTGATAGGTGCGTGCCTCCGTCGACGGTGTTGATGTTGTTGGCGAAGCTGAACACCGACTCCGAATATCCGTCGTTGTACTGCAGGCCAATCTCCATGGCCACGCCGCTGCGTTCCGCTTCCATGTAGATCGGCTTGTCGTGCAGCAGTTGTTTGCCGCGGTTCAAATGCTTAATGAACTCCGCGATGCCGCCGTTGTACTTGAACTCGGTGTGCTTGGCTTCGCCGCTCTTGGCATCGGTCGAGCGCTCGTCGGTCAGGGTGATGAGCAATCCCTTGTTCAGGAACGCCAGCTCGCGCAACCGCTGCGCCAGCGTGTCGTAGTTGTACTCCGTTGCCGTAAAAATGCTTCGATCGGGCAGAAAGTGAACCTTCGTCCCGCGCTTCTTGGTGGCGCCCGCTTTCGCCATGTTGCTGGTAGGGTCGCCCTTCGAATAAGTCTGTTGCCAGGTCGCCCCGTCGCGCCAGATTTCCAGATCAAGCTCTTCACTCAGCGCGTTCACGCAGGAAACGCCCACGCCATGCAGACCGCCCGAAACCTTGTAAGTGGACGAATCAAACTTCCCTCCAGCATGCAAGGTAGTCATCACCACCTGCGCTGCGGAAACTTTTTCCCCGTCGATCACCATGTCATCCACGGGAATTCCGCGCCCATCGTCCACAACGGTGATGCTGTTATCGATGTGAATCGTGACTTCAATCTTGGTCGCGAATCCGGCGAGCGCTTCGTCCACCGAGTTGTCGACAACTTCGTAAACGAGATGGTGCAAGCCAAGATCGCCCGTCGATCCGATATACATTGCGGGACGTTTGCGCACGGCTTCCATGCCGCCCAGCACTTTGATCGAGTCGGCAGTGTAGTCGCTATTGCCGCCGCCGTTCCCGGCGGTGATCGGCGTCACATTTCCGTTTTTTGTTTTAGTTTCGACGATGGGAGTATTGATCTCTTTGGTGGCCATTCCGCTCCGCGGGAGAATGCCCCGACTTTCTCTCAGAACCGGGTCCGGCTACGTCTTGAAAATGAGCCTCAAAACCCGCCCCAACCCAGCCTCTGGACTGCGCCCACGAATCGACTTCAAGTGATTGAAATATCTTATACTTAGGTTCGTTCGGCGACTGTCAAAATTATATCACGGAACGCCGGTTTTTTCGACCCATCAAAGCCCCCGAATCGGCCCAGTAAACGCCCCATTTTGGGACGATTCAATTCTGACGCCTCGGGGCATTTTGGACTAGCCCTTCGCCAGGATACGCGTGCTACAATCGTTCTGTATCTGTGCTACGGAGCCCTCTATGGCAAAGCTTGCTGTTCGTCCTGCAGACCGAGAGCGGTCGCGGCGTTCATACTTCCGCCAGCGCAAGTTCAAAGAGGTGCTGGCCATGGCGGAGCGCGAGGGTTTGCTGGACGGCGGCCGCACACAGGTTGTCCGCGGCCGGATGCCGGAGGCGCTTGTCTCTCAGGCGAAGAAGCGAACAGGCATTCAGTCGGATACGGACTTGATCGAGGTTGCGCTAGCGAACATTGCGGTGGGAGATGACTACGCCGACTGGCTGCTTTCCCGTCAGGGCACGATCGATCCTGAGGTCGATCTTGAGTTCTGAGTTATGGCGTAGCCTTCGACGCTACAAGCCAGAAAAGCACGCTCGGCTGCTCCAGCGGCGGCCCGACTCCGAACTGGACTTCCTCGAAACGGCCAAATTCAGACCGGCAAAGCTTCTGTACGATACGACCGTTTACATCGACATTCTGCAAAAGCGGTTCCCGGAAACCGGCAAACTGACGCTGCGAGCCATCGAGGCCTGGCATTCTCCGGTAACGGAAGCCGAATTGGCATCAGGCGTCGGATTGCTCGACCCATCCCATCCTAAGACCCGGCGGTTGATTGACGAGATTGCTGGTGTCCTCGATCGGCGTCCGATCCAGCGGACCATTGCCCCTGATGTGATGGTCTGGCGTGAGGCGGGAATTCTCTCCGGCATTTTGGCGCGCCTGCAGGGCTTCGAGAAAGATCAACGGCGGCGCCTTATGAATGATGCCCTCCTATTCGTAACCGCGAGGCGGCACGGTTGCACGCTCCTGACACGGAATGTCACCGATTTCGATTTGATGCAGCAGTTGGAGCCGGCGGGGAGGGTACTGTTCTATCGAACCTGAACTGGGACGCGCGATCGAGCACGAGATGCAGCAGTCCCAGCGTACCTGCGGTTAGGGCGTCGGTTGGGTGGTGTCGGCATAAGAAATCAAAGATGTGCCAGCCTCTGAAAAGCCCCACTTCTCTCAAAAAACTGGGAACTATTTCGCCGCATCCAAACGCCAGACCCTGATAAGATAGACGCACCGGAGTCCTTAACTCAGAATGCCAGTACCCGTTTCACAGATGTGGACCGTTTCGTCCTACGTGCTGCGCCAGAAGCTAGCCGGGCGCAAGCAGTACCCGCTCGTGCTCATGCTCGAGCCGCTGTTCCGCTGCAACCTGGCCTGCGCCGGATGCGGCAAGATCCAGTACCCCGCCCACATCCTGAAAAAGGATCTCTCCCCGGAAGACTGCTTCAAAGCCGTCGACGAGTGCGGAGCGCCCATGGTTTCCATCCCTGGCGGCGAGCCGCTCATGCATCCTGAAATCGACAAAATTGTCGAAGGCCTGGTAGCGCGAAAGAAATATATTTATCTCTGCACCAACGCCCTCCTGCTAAAAGAAAAGTTGCACCTCTTCCAGCCCAGCAAATACCTGAGCTTCTCCGTTCACGTCGATGGAGAAAAAGAGCACCACGATTTCTCCGTCTGCCGCGAGGGCGGATACGAACTCGCTCTCGATGGCATCCGCGCCGCCGTAGCAGCCGGGTTTCGCGTGACTACCAACACCACTCTCTTCGACGGAGCTGATCCCAACAGCGTTCGCAAATTTTTCGACGAGATGATGGAAGTCGGCGTCGAAAGCATGATGGTCTCGCCCGGATATTCCTACGACAAAGCTCCCGACCAGAAGCATTTCATGGGGCGCGCCGGCATAAGACGCATGTTCCGCGCCATGCTATCCAATCGCAAAAAATCCTGGCGCTTCAATCAATCGCCGCTCTTCCTCGAATATCTAATGGGTAAGCGCACCTACAAATGCACGCCCTGGGGAATGCCAACCTACAACATCTTCGGATGGCAAAAGCCTTGCTACCTGCTGCAAGACGGCTACGCCGAGTCCTACAAAGAACTAATGGAAACGACCGAATGGGCGAGCTACGGCACCGAATCCGGCAATCCGCAGTGCGCGAATTGCATGGTGCATTGCGGCTACGAGCCCTCATCGGTAGATGACACCTTCGGATCGCTGCGCGGATTCGCCGACACAGTCAAGGCGACCTTCTCGCTCTACTCCGATAAAGACGCGCTAGCCGATCTCGATCGCGAAGTGCGCCCCGTGCATTCGTACAATCCGCTAGTGCAGATCGAACCGCATGTAGCCACGCAGCAACCGGAAGAAAGCCACGCATGAGCGGCCGCGAGCACGGGCACGATCCTCTGCTACCGCACGGCGCGCAAGCCGTTGCGCCGCCGAGGAGCGCGACCGACGATCCCCCCATCCATGACCTCCCCAGGCACGATCTGCCAAGTGATGACCTGGAAGTTGTCCCCGGATTCGAACGCGAAAATCTTCAAGGCTGGATTCCGCAACTAGCCACCGAAGCCGACATCCGCGCAGTTATAGAAAAAGCCTTCGACTATCGCGGCGATGTAACCATCTCCCGCAGAAATACCTCCGAAATCACGGGATACCTCTTCGACCGCCGCATCGGCCCGACGCTAGAGACCTCCCTAGTTCGCCTGATGCTGGCAACCAGCAACGATCGTCCCGCGATCCCGTACTCCGAAATCGCCGCCATAGCCTTCACCGGACGCGACACCGCCGCCGGCAAGAGCTACGAAGC
>JBEKWP010000041.1:0-27656 GCA_049512915.1 Candidatus Sulfotelmatobacter sp. | reverse complement strand
GCCCATCGAATCAGGACTGACAAGGGCTCGATGTTTCTTCAATGCCGGCTTTCGTTCACTGATTCGCGGTTTGCGAAATACCCGCGCCTTCCGGTTCTCACCTGCAGCGGTCATGAAACACACTCAGGGGCGGAGAGTCCACCCTGATCTTCAACTCCCAGCTTCAACTCGTCTAGTTCAAGGAATTCCTGCACGATCGGCTCAGTGGATTTTTCCAGTTCCGCGTAAGTGCCAAAGAAAATCGATCTGCCCTGGTACAAAAAGACCACCCGGTCGGCTAACTTCTGGGCAAGACGCATGTCGTGGGTGACGACGATGCTGGTGAGGCCCAGTTGCAGCTTGAGGCGCTTGATGAGATCGCCGAGGAGTTGCGCCATCAGCGGATCGACCATGGTTGTCGGCTCATCATAGAGAACACATTCGGGCCGCGCCGCCAGCGCCCGGGCAATGGCTACTGAGCGTTTCATGCCGGTCGAGAGATCGGAGGGCAGCAAGTCGCGCATCTCCTGCACCCCCACCATTTTCAGCAATCCGTCGACGATCTCGTAAATCTGCTCTTCGTTCAGGTCTCGGCTTTCGCGCAGGGGAAACGCGACATTCTCGCCGACCGTGAGGGAGTCGAACAGAGCTCCGTTCTGAAAGACCATGGTGACCTTTTTTCGTATGGCTTCCATCTGGTGCTCGGAAAAGTCGGTGATGTCCTCGCCAGCAACGATCACCTGCCCGGAATCGGCTTTAAGAAAACCAACAATAAGTTGCAGCGAAACCGATTTCCCCACGCCACTGCGCCCCAGGATGCAAACGGTTTCGCCGGGCATCACGTTGAAACTGACGCGGTCGAGCACCTTTTTGTCGCCGAAAGCTTTGGAGACCTCGCGGAATTCGATGTAGGGTTGCACAGGATCGGGCATTGGGGTTTCTCGAAAGTCAGTCGTCTTTTCGCCGGGCAGTCAGGCCCGTCGTTTCTCAGCCTCCAACTCCTCGGGCGTGTTCAGGTTGCGGAACGTGGCGGATGAAAATCCGGCGCCTTCCAACTCCTCTTGCTCGATCACCCGCGTGCGAAGCTCCTCGAACAATCGGTCGATCCTGTTTTGCCGCCCTCGCAAGGCACGCTCTGCGACTGCCGCAAACTGTCGACGGTAAATAGCGCAAAGCGGCTGGCGGCGGCCGTCGCTGCGCGGGACGATCACCTCCGCATCGGGCGCACTCCGCGCCTGGGTGATTAAGTATTGCAAAAAAGCCCGGGAGACGAATGGCATATCGACCGCGAGCAGCAGGTTGAGTTCGGTCGGCGAAGTCTGTAATGCCGCATGAATTCCACCCAAGGGCCCGTAGTCACAGAATACATCTTCCACCACCGGGGCTAACCCGGCAAACTTTTCCCTACTCCCGACGATCCACACGCCAGAGGCAACGGAGCGGGCCAGGTCGAGTGCGCGCGCCACCAACGTGCGGCCCTCGTAGTCCACAAACGCCTTGTCTGTACCCATGCGCGTGCTCTTGCCACCGGCGAGAATGAAGGCACTCACATCGCGGGCGGAGCCGTTTTCCACGGCACGATCATACACTTTGACCCTGGCAACTGAGCCGGTAACCGCGATTTCGTGCATTCAGAACATTTTCCACAGCGTAAGTGTCTGCATCAACTCGGTTTGTCTCCCAGTTCATCCGGTGGCTGACACGAAAGTAACCTACCCAAGAATTCGACGCCGGGAGATGATGGGTTTCGGGCGCTCGTTAAGTCCGAAAGTAACCTCATGCCGCAGAAAATCATGGATGTTCTTATGCTCGGGCGCTGCTCCCACGAGTTCTCCTGGCCGCGGCGCGGCACAGATGGAGACTATTATCAAGTTTGCCTGCTGTGTGCGGCCGAATACAAATATGACTGGACCACAATGCGGCGCACGCAGCGCGTGGAGCATGCCAAGCCTGAAACCGTGGCCCGGCGGAGCCACACGCGGGAAAAGCGGCCGTCATGGACGCCGCGTGCCCGGCGCCTGAAGCTCGACGTGGCGCTCCGGTATCGCGTCAACAACACCAGCGCATGGCATCAGGGCACAATCGACAACCTGAGCCAGAGTGGGCTGCTGTTCCGGGGTCCGCAGCAGTTGCCGGTGAATGCATTGATTGAGATGGTGTTTGAGATGCCTGAAGAAATTTCCGGCCAAAAGAACCGCAACGTGCTCTGCCAGGGCCGCGTGATGCGCTCGAAGAACAAGATGGGCAAAGAAACCCAGGACGATGAGACCGAAGACGGCACAGGCCTGCTGGCGGCTTCGATCGTCGACTACAAGTTCATCCACTAGAACATTCGGACCTGCAGGCCGTCTTCCGAAATGTTACGTCTGCCGTTCAATAATCAGCAGATCCTCCCGCTAAAATCATGGACGAACTCGCCGTCCCGATCGGCTTCGTCGTACACTCGGGAGGCAAAGCGAATTCTGCCTCCATGCCTCCAATCACGGCGCTCCTGCACACGAAGAACGATGCCTTACGCCTGGGGCGGGCGCTCGAAATGCTTCTTCCCTGCACCGAAATTGTGGTCGTGGACCATCATTCCACTGACGCGACTCTGCGCGTCGCGCGTGAATATGGAGCTCGCGTCGTAACGGCGGATGCCCATCCTGCCGCAGATCACTATCTGGACTTAGCGCGCTACGACTGGATTTTCTGCCTCGAGCCTGGGGAATCCATCAGCGAAGGATTGCAGGCAAGCCTTTTCGAGTGGAGTGTGTTGCCCATTCAATCCGGCTTGAGTGGCACGGCCAACGCCTCGGCGTTTTCCATGTTCGTGAAGCTGCAGACTGCCGAAGGATGGCGGCAGCTCCCTGCTCCCGAAACCCGCCTCGTTCCCCGCGGCTGGACCCGGTGGGAGGGGCGACTGCCAGCCCATCAGCCTTCTGCCGTCGCGCTGCAAGGGGAACTCCTGCGTTTCGCGTTGCCCTGAAGGGACTGATTTCCGGCCTGTTGCGTCCTCGGTGCTTCTGATCAGCTTGCTACCCCATGTCCGATTGGACAGTGACTTCAGTACCTTAGTCCTCCCTACCCTCGTCGCCTTATAATCCACTCAAGAACCAACAATACCTGCGTTCTGAGGAAGATGGGGCGGAGGCGCAGCCTCATCTTTCCGACGAACGCCCCGCGAGACTGAGTGGACCTGTTTCTTGCATCTTCGATGTTTCTCTTCGGGCTGGCCTTTGGCAGCTTCCTGAACGTGTGTATCTATCGGATGCCGCTGGGACTGTCGGTGGTGACGCCTCGCTCGGCGTGCCCAAATTGCAAGCGCCCGATCGCTTTTTATGACAACTTGCCCGTCCTCAGTTGGCTTTTTCTTCGCGGCCGCTGCCGCCATTGCAAAGCCGGAATTTCGCCGCGTTACCTGCTCATCGAGGTGCTGACTGGAGTTCTCTTTCTCGGCTGTTACGCCTATGCCGGACTGACGCTCGCAACTCTAAAATACTGCGTCTTCGGATTTCTGCTGCTCGGTCTCATCTTCACCGACGCCGAAACCAAGTTGCTGCCCGACAAGCTGACGCTGCCCGGCCTTGCCCTTGGCCTGCTCTTTAGTTTGCTGGTTCCGGTGCATGACATGGCATCGCAGTTTCTGCCGGGGATGGTGAACCTGCCCTTCAGCGCGGATCTTTCGGTCCGCCTTTTTTCCCTGCTCGATTCCCTGCTGGGAGCGGCCGTGGGTGCTTCGTTCATTTACGGCGCGGGAGCGATCTATTTGCGCTGGCGCGGCGCCGAAGGGATGGGCTTCGGCGATGTAAAGCTGATGGCGATGGTGGGGGCATTTCTTGGCATGAAACTCACGATCTTCACCATCTTCGCCGGTTCGCTGGTCGGCTCAATGTTTGGCCTGACCACCATGCTCGTGGTGTGGATTAAGCGCACCCATCGCTTCGCCCGCCGGCTCGAGAACCTGCAGGCGGCGCGCCGGCGCGGCTGGCAGTCCGCACAAATGGTCTACCGCCATTATCAAATGCCTTTCGGCGTTTTCCTGGGCAGCATGGCGTTGCTCGCCCTGTTCGTGGGTAATCAGTTCCTGAGTTGGTATGGGAGGCTCTGGTGGTAAGGATGCTGGCCAATCCGCTCCTTCTGCCCGCTGGGCTCGTGCTGGCCGTCGCCGGTGGCGCCTTCGTGTTCGCCATCTGGGTGATTCGCGGCTTGCGCCGCAGCATTACCGAGGAGGCTAATCTCGATTCCTCCGCCAACCCAACCTTGGAGACTCTTCCACTCCACCTCTATAACACCGTCATTCAGCAACTGAAGCAGCAGAAACATGAATTGCAGGTGCAGACGCAGGTCGAACAACGCCGCGCCCGCACCAGTGAAAATTTCAGTCAGGCCGTTCTCTCTAATCTTTCTTCTGGCGTGCTGGTATTCGGCGTCAACGGACTGGTGAAACAAGCTAATCCTGCGGCTAAGGAGATTCTTGGTTTCCATTCCCCGTCCGGCATGAGCGTGGAGGATATCTTTCGCGGAGCCGCGATCAGTTCGACAAACTCTTCCTCTGTCTCTGTCGGCGGAGTGGGAGACACTCCCGGACGTCTCACGGAAGAAATCGATGCGGTGCTGCGCGAAGGAAGCAAATGCCGGCAGTTCGAGGCGGATTACACAACTCCGGCGGGCCGTACCCTTCGCATTGCGGTCACCGTTTCGCCGGTGCCCGCGGTCGACGGCGGCCTGCTCGGGGCGGCTTGCCTGATCAGCGACCGCAGCGAATTCGAACGGATCCGCCACCAGCAAGAGTTGCATGGTGAGATTTCGGCAGAAATGGCGTTGGAGCTGCGCACCTCTCTGGCCACGATCGCCGGTTACGCCCAGCAGTTGGCGCGGAATCGCGATCCGGAGATGGCTCCGCAACTGGCTGCTGACATTGCCAGCGAGGCGTCTCGTCTCGACCGCCACATCGGAGGATTTCTCTCCGAAAAACGTTCCGCAGACACGCTAACCCGTGCCAGCGCGGCAGGACTCAACCGGTGAAGATGGCTTGTGAAGATCGAGCTCGAAACAAACGTGCAAGTAAAGGTGAATCTATGAAGCGCAACACACTGATCGGATTAGCACTCGCATTGTCCACGGCTCTGCCAGCTTCTATGGCGGTCGCACAGACCACAGCTCCGGCGCAGGATCAATCGTCGCTCGGCGACTACGCCCGCAAGATCCACAAGGATCCTGGCACCGCCAAGGCCAAGCCCAAGGTCTTCGACAATGACAACCTCCCGACCGAGGACAAGCTTTCTGTCATCGGCGAGAAGTCTGCCGACAATGCCGCGGGGGCTCCCGTTGACGACAAGAACGCCGCTGCGACGAATGCCGACGACGACCAGGCCAAGAAGCAAGCCGGCTGGAAATCCTGGCAGACCAAGCTAGGTGCACAGAAGGATCAGATTGACCTGGCTACCCGCGAACTCGACGTGCTGCAGCGTGAATACCAGCTGCGTGCCGCTGAGATGTATGCCGATGCCGGCAACCGTTTGCGAAACTCGGCGCAGTGGGACAAGCAGGACGCGGATTACAAGCAAAAGATCGCCGACAAACAGAAGGCGGTCGAAGACGCCAAGTCCAAACTGACGGATATGCAGGAAGAAGCCCGCAAGGACGGCGTTCCCTCTGCCATGATCGATTAGCGATGGGATGTCCATGCGCAGCGCGCGTTCACTCAATTTACGCCGCACAACGAAAGCGCCGGCTCACGAGCCGGCGCTTTCGTTTCAACAATGCTGCAAGAGCGCTGGGCGCAGTTCACTCAACTCATGTCATGCGTTTTCGGAGCCGGAGCAGCTGTTTCACATGATGCCGTCCATGGACAAAATGAAACTTTCTCCACTGGGTCGCGGTTAACGGCCCTAGAATCGGGTGATCGAGCAGACGCCTGCCTCGCCCGAAGCGGGCTTCACATTGTGCGATGATCGCGTCCATCTCCACAATTTTTGCCCCCACCTCGCTGCGAACTTTCACTCCCGGCAGGCCTCTCGGACGGGTGTTCGCGGGCGCCTGGCGGCCGCCGGGCATGTGCCGGAATCCCACAACCACCAGGCTCCGCATACGCTGCTTCATGGAGGCTCGCGTCGCCAGCGGTTTGCCCGACTCCGACACCTTGGTGAATCCCTTTATCGTTCCGGTGTAGGTCAGGTACAGATGTTCCAAAACCTCTGCCGCGCACCATTTGTCCGCGGGATGCCAGCCTAGTTGTTCGCTCGATAGACCTTCAACCGCCGACTCCACAGCGCGCTTCAACTCTTCCAGTCGGGAATCCATTGCAGTACTCTCGCGTCTTGGCGCGCTTCAGGTAGAATGTTGCGCGACAATCAAAACACTTAATTTATAACAGGAAGGTCGCCATGAAGATGCGGGACTTCGTTCCGTCAGAGACCGCCGTCGCCACCGCAGTCCATAAGGATGTTGTTGCGAGAGTTACTGACACGACCCGGAGAGCTTCGCGCAATGGGCGCGTTCCGGCCACAACGGCTTTCGTTGCCACGGTCTTCGTTGCCGCGGTCTTCACTGTTACTATTCTCGCCCTGCTTGTGGGGTGCAACTCGAGCACTCCAAACACGCCTCCAGCCCAGCCGGAAATCAAGCCTCCTGAACTGCTCACGGGCCGCGCGGCGTTTTATAAGACTTTTATCGCCGCCCGCAATTATGCCGCGGACGTAAAACCCTTCCGCATCGAGTCGACACCCTCAAGCGAGAGCAATGGCCAGGATGGCAAGTCCGCAATCTGGCGCATCAGCTACGCTTCGGCCGTACAACGCGGCGCAAAACCTTTCTTCTGGTCGGGCAGCAACGCCCCCGACGCTCCCTCTCGCGGCGTTTCCCCCGGCAACGAGGATGTCTACAATCCCAGCAACGCCTCCACTCAGGTTTTCGATCCGGCATTTCTGAAGGTGGATACCGACCAGGCGTTCGCCGAAGCCCAGAAACACGGCGGCGACAAAATTCTTGAAAAGGATCCCACCACCCCCGTGATCTACGTGTGCGAGTGGAACCACAACACCAACCAACTGGTTTGGCACGTCAGCTACGGCGCGTCTCGCGAAACTGCCAAACTGACGGTTACCGTCGACGCCTCGACCGGCGCCTTTATCCGCGTGGAGAAATAGGCCGGGTGGCTTTCGCTGCTGAGAGATGGTGGTGGTGCGCCCTCTTGCGTCTGAGACTACCCCGAGTTTGGATTGCCGATCCGCCCTGCACCTGCCGGAACCACGTTTATGGGAGCGCTGTAAACAACGGGCCTTGAGGCGCCGGCTGGACACAGCCTGCAGGTTTAGCTGTATTGCCAGGGTGAGAGTAGTTGTACGATATTAGTTAGACATCGTCAAAGCAATCGGGCCATGCACTAATTCTGACGGTACGGAGGCGGGCCGTTGCCCAGACAAGCAGATCCTCAACTCGAGCAGCGCATCCTTGACGCCGCCTGCCGGCTGTGGTCCCGAGGCGGCGAAAAAGCTCTCACCATGCGCGGCGTGGCCAAGGCAGCCAGCACCACTACTCCAACCCTCTACGAGCGTTACCACGACCGCGACGATATTCTTCGAGCCGTGCGCATGCGGACCCGCACTGAACTCTTCGCAGCGCTGAGCCGCACCCGATCGCTGACCCAAGCTTGCCAGCGCTATCTGGAGTTTGCCCTCGAGCATCGCCACGCCTACGAAGTTCTCTTCGATGGATTCGCGCAGCCTCCATCCCTCCACGAGCCCTGGCCTTCCTTCAATCTTATGCGTCTGCGCCTGGCGGAGCGCCTGGGAGGAGATCCCCGCAAACACACTCGCCTCATGCTTTCGCTGTGGTCGCTGATGCATGGTACCGCGATGCATTTGATCCGGGGCGGTGTTGCGGGACCGCTGCGCGCGCAGATGATTCATTCCTGTCTGGACGGGCTCGAAGCCATCGTTGTGCAAGCCACCCGCACCAAGGGTAAAGCATGCTCCGGCCCGAAGTGGCCGGCGAACCTGATCCTTGGCGAAGCGGCCCACAGCACGGTGAGTGATGAAGAGACTGATGGCGCGGCGGAAGCCGGTGCAAAGCGCGGCAGCCGGTGGCAACGAAGACCCGCAGGCCGGCTCCGCGCCATGCGCTCTGGCGCATAATTCATGCACGCCGCCGCGGCTACTGCGCGTCCTGCGCTTTCAGCCGATTAAGCGCCTTTTGCGCTTCTGAAGCCTGCGGGCCGTGTGGCAGAATCTTCAAATAGCTTTCGTATTCGGCGCGCGCATCGTCCCAGATTCGCAGCTTTTCCAGGCACACAGCCAGCCGTATCGTCGCCACCGCGTCGTTATCTTTGTAGCGCAGGGCCTCGCGGTAGCGGTCTTCGGCCGCGCGGTAGTTCTGGCGCTTGAAGTAGAAATCGCCGATTTCAATGTCTTTCGCGGCCTTGTGCGGATCCCAGGCATGCAACTCCGTGACTCCCCCGCTGCCGGAGGTAGCAGCCTCGGCTTCAGCCAGGGCTGCCGAACTTTGCGGATGCGCCTTGGCGTCGTCAGTCGGAGGGCTCAAGTCCACCTGCGTATCTTTGCTGGAACTCTCGCCAACACCCGCACCCAAATCGTCGGCCTGAACGCTGTCCGAGCGCGGTGGCGCCATGCTTGGAGCTCGCTTCGCGGGCGTGTTGGCCGGAGTTGGTTGCGCCGGAGGCGTTTGCGCCGGGGTGTCCTCGGGAAAGGAAAGATCGCGGCTCAAACCGGAAGCGTCCCGATTTTCGGTCGGAGCGGACGGCGGCGACGAGGGTGGTGGCGTCGGATTCTGCTGGGCTCGAGCCGCGACGCTCAATCCCAGGAGCAAACACAAATGCAAATAGGGCCGACCTGGCATGCTCCTATTTTACCGTTGTCGCTGGAGTGTTTGGAAGCAATTCTGTCCGGCGGCTGCACATGGAAACTCGTGGCAAAAAAGCAGGCCGCTCAAGGGGGAGGATTTGAGCGGCCTGTTCAGCAAAGTTCTCCGGGGGAGGAGAAACTGTGTTCGTCTTAACAACGTTCGGTCGAATTACATCGACGACGGATTATTCTGACCGGTCGTCGCTGGTGTCGTCGTGGGCTGAGTCGTGTCGCCCACCGTGTTAGTCATCAGGCGAACATCCACGCGGCGATTGTCGGCGCGGCCTTCTCTGGTCTTGTTGGTCTCAACCGGCTTGTCCTTGCCCAGCCCGATCACGTAAATCTTGTGAGCCGGCACGTTGTACTTCGCAGCCAGATACTGGATCACCGAGTTCGCGCGGCGCTGGCTCAAGTCGTAGTTGTAATCGGCTGAACCGATCGAGTCCGTGCTGCCTTCAAGCGCGATGATGTAGCCCTTGGTGCTGGCGATCGTACCGGCCAACTGGTCAAGCGCTTCCTTGGCTTTGGGCGTCAGATTGTCTTTGTTAAAGCCAAACTTCACTGACGTTTCCGCCACTGGATGATAATTGTCCAGGTTGGCGACGGTGTTGGTCAGAACGCCTACGCGGCCGTTCGCGGCGTCCGCCGTTTGCTGCGCTGATGCCGCGGACTGGCCGGCGGCCTGGGCTTTCTGCTCCACATCTGCGGTCTTGGCATTCACTGCCGCGATGCCGGCCTGCGCCCGGGCATCAACGTCCTTGATGTCCTTGCTGTTCTTCGCCGTCATGTCGTCCAGTTCGTTGGTCTTGTTGATCAGCGGCGTCGTCTGTTCTTTCACGTAGTTCTTGGTGGTGCAGCCTACCGTGGCAGCCATGCTGACTGCGAGGAGAATCGTTAACGAAGTGCGGTTCATATTGGAAAAGCTCCTTAGATTTCTTGTCTCCGCGCGAATCGGGTTGTCCGTGCGCGGAATTTGCCCTCTTGCTGGCCCTGGGGGAATCCTCTCAATCCTTAACAAGTACGCCCCTACTTTTGCACGGGACGTGCCAGTCCCCCGAGTGCGGATAACCGGCTACAAGTATATACGTTTTCAATCATTTACGAGTAACGCAGCGCGAATGCCAAAAAATGGCATTGCCCTTTAGTAACGCAAACCGCACATAAGTGGTGGAAATTTTATACAGTTGGTGGGCAGAGCAGCGCCGCAGTTCAATTCCTCCGCGGCGGGCAGATCAGGGGGATTGTCTCCCTCTTGTTTCTTCGATAGACCCGGAAATCAGCTTCATCGACCGTAATGACAGCGTGCCGGGGATACAACTCACTCATGCGGACGAGACACAAATCGGCCAAATCCGGCTTGCGGTCAGCATAGCGCCGAGCTAACTCCCGCAGTTGGCCAACGTTCTCGGAAAAATCGAACGCCACTTCCAACAGTCCGTCTTCCACCAGGGACAACACGTAGGAACTCGACCCCAAGTGAAATGCCGCCTCAGCGAGCACAGCCTCGCAGGTAAGCAACGGCTCCGTGATTCGCTTGCCTAAATCGAGTGC
The DNA here is from genome assembly GCA_049512915.1 of Candidatus Sulfotelmatobacter sp. Classification (GTDB taxonomy): domain Bacteria; phylum Acidobacteriota; class Terriglobia; order Terriglobales; family Acidobacteriaceae; genus Sulfotelmatobacter. The sequence goes on along the minus strand of JBEKWP010000041.1, from coordinate 17,283 downwards.
CCACAGGTGATGCTGATCATTGCTTCTGGCAAAGGCCACGATGAAACCCGTGTCCGCAATACTTTTCATGAGCGGGAGAATCCCTTTCGAGAGGAAAGATCGGCGGGTCCTCCGCTGAACGCACCCACATGCCGCATGAATTTCTGCTTTCCTCCGTTGGCCCTGGCGCTCTCGAGTTGCTCGCGAACCAGTCGTCCCATCGGCACCCCGGTCCGCCGCGACGTTTCTTTCAACCAGGCGAGAAGCTCGTCTGTAAGACGAATTGTTAATGTCTGACTCATATGGTGGAATTGTAACACAGCCTTTCGATTCCCTATCCATCGCACTCCCTACATCCGCGCTGAGATATCGCGCCCTTCAAGCCCGCCGCGTCAAGGACCCGCACCGGCGAGCGAACTCCGTCATCAAATAGAATTACCTTTAACACTCCCGCAAATGGACCTCCTCGCCAAAATCCGCACCATCCCCACCGAGCCCGGCGTCTATCTCTACAAGAATGCCGAAGGCGAAGTCATCTACGTGGGCAAGGCGAAGAACCTGCGCAGCCGCGTGGCCAGCTACTTCCACGAAGGCCGCTGGGAGGACTCGAAAACTGGCACCCTGGTGCGTGAAGCCGCCGACGTCGACTACATCGTAGTCGCCAACAACAAAGAAGCGCTCGCGCTCGAAAACAATCTCATCAAGCAGCGCAAGCCGCGCTTCAACATCCTGCTGCGTGATGACAAGACTTACCCCTACGTGAAGCTCACGCTCGGCGAGCGCTGGCCGCGGGTTTACGTCACCCGCCGTCTGCGCAAGGACGGCAGCGTCTACTACGGCCCGTACTTCCCTGCGAACCTGGCTTATCGCATCGTCGACCTGATCCACCGTAACTTTTTGATCCCCTCATGCAAGGTCGACCTCACGCGCTTTCATCCGCGCCCCTGCCTGCAGTACTACATCAAGCGCTGTCTGGGCCCCTGCGTGAAAGATCTGACCACGCCGGATGCTTACCAGGAAGCGGTCCGCGACGTGAAGCTGTTCCTGGAAGGCCGTCCCACAGACTTGAGCAAGTCGTTACACGAGCGCATGGAGCAAGCGGCTGCCGCCGAAGAGTACGAACGCGCGGCCCGCTACCGCGATCTGATTTCGACCGTCGAGCAGTTGCAGGAGCGCCAGCGCATAGCCGCCGCCGAAGGCGATGACGCCGATGTCTTCGGATATCACTATGAAAACGGCATGCTGGCGGTGAACCTGTTTCACATGCGCGGCGGCCGAGTAGTCGACCGCCGTGAATTCTTCTGGGAAGACCTGCCGGAGCTGACCGCGGAACATGCGAGGACTGAGAAAAACCATGAGGAGACGGGCACAGAACGTGTGGGGACGGGCACTCTTGCCCGTCCAGGCGAGCACAACGAGCCTGCTTCTTCTACCACGGACCCCTTCAATCCAGGTGAATTTTTCTCTGCTCTGTTAAAGCAGCTCTACATCGGCCAGCCCTACGTGCCGCGCAATCTCTACGTCCCGGTAGATTTCGAAGACAGAGAAGCGTTAGAAGATTTGCTTTCCGACCAGGTCGCCGGCGAGAGCAGCCGCTCCGCACGAGTTCACATCCTCGTCCCACAGCGCGGTGATAAGCGTTCGCTCCTCGACCTCGCCGGCACCAACGCCAAGCAATCCTACGATCAGCGTTTCCGCGTGCTCAAGCCCAACGCCAAGGCCATCCAGGAAGAACTGCAGGATGTGCTCAGCCTGCCTGAAGTTCCGAAGCGCATCGAATGCTTCGACATCTCACACATTCAAGGCGCCGAAACGGTCGCCTCGATGGTGGTTTGGGAGGACGGCAAGATGAAGAAATCGGATTACCGCAAGTTCATCATCCGCACGGTTGAAGGCGTCGACGATTTCGCCTCCATGCGCGAGGTGGTCACGCGCCGCTACAAGCGTGTGCAACAGGAAGAAAAGCCCATGCCCAGCCTGGTGCTGATCGACGGCGGGCTAGGTCAGTTGCATGCGGCGGCCGAAGCATTGGAGTCGCTCGAAATCATCAACCAGCCCCTCGCCGCCATCGCCAAGCGCGAAGAAATTCTCTACGTCTACGGGCAGGAAAAAGATCCGATCGCGCTCGATCATCACTCGCCGGTGCTGCACTTGATCCAGCTCATTCGCGACGAAGCCCACCGCTTCGCCGTGACCTTCCACCGCAAACGCCGCCAGATGCGCGACCGCTCCACTGAATTATTGGAGATCCCCGGCGTAGGCGAGAGCACGACGCGGCGTCTTCTTGAACACTTCGGCAGCGTGCAGGCGGTGAAGCAAGCGGACGCGTCGGCACTGTCGGCCGTTGTGACCCGGGTACAGGCGGAAGCCATCAGCCACCACTTCCGGAAATAGCTGAAGCTTGCGAACCTCCTCGACAGGACACTTCTATTCCCTAAGCACGCGGGAGCTGTGGAAGAACGTCAAAATGCCCGTCGCGGGCACACAGGACGAGCGAATGCTGCAGCACGAGGGCCGCGATCCACATATCGTTCGTCGGGATAGGAGTGCCTTGCTTCCGCAGTTGACGGTAAACAGCGCCGTAATGATGGGTCGTCTGTTCATCGGCGTAGAGCACTCCGATGCCGGCCTTCAGCAGAAAGCGGCGCAGCACAGCTTCATTGCGCGGTCCTTGGCTGCCCACAGCAAATCCGGCGCGTAATTCTCCCAGCACGATGAAGGGTAACCAAACTTCATCGGCAAGTTCGACCGCTTCGACAACCGACGCATTGCCCCGGCAAAGGTCGGTGTAGCGGTTCGTATCAAGCGCCAGCCTCACCGCCACATCTCTTCGTCAATGGTATCCTGCGCGGCAATCGCGCTATCGAAAGCGGGATCTTTGCGCCATGTGCCTGCGACGTCGGCGAGATCGCGCTGCCGGTCGCGTTCGCCACTAACACCCGCGCCGCGGGCCAAGGCTTCAATCGCTACCTCATTCAGGCTTTTGCCCCGCTCACGGGCGGCCCGGCGAAGGGCCTCGTCCAGACTATCGGGCACCTTGCGGATGGTGTATTGCATGCACCTATTGTAGGCACTGCAGGCATACAACGCAAGCACAATCTTCTCAGCAACAGGAACGAACGTCAGTACGGATGTGAACGGACGGGAGAAGGTGTTTTTGCTACATTGATCGCAGAAAGGTGAGACGGCTTGGAAGTGCCCACAAGCAACAGCACGATCATCATCACCGGTGCGAGCCGCGGAATCGGCGCGGCAACTGCCAAGCTGGCCGCAGCACGGGGATTTTCCGTGGCCGTCAACTTTGCCACCGGCGAGGCCGAAGCCTGCGCGATAGCTGAAGAGATTATTGCGGCGGGCGGCCGCGCCAGCTCAATTCAAGCGGATGTTGCCCGCGAAGAGGACGTGATTCGGCTGTTCAGGACCGCCGAACTTAAACTGGGGCCGATCAAAGCTCTAGTCAATAACGCCGCCATAACCGGTGGGTTCGCGCGCGTCGAATCGGTGAGCGCACGAACCCTCGCGCAAGTCATGGCGGTAAACGTCACCGGGGCGATTTTGTGCGCGCGCGAAGCGGTGCGCCGCATGTCAACCCGCCACGGTGGAACCGGCGGCGCGATCGTGAATATTTCCTCCCGCGCGGCCCAGATAGGCTCCGCCGGAGAATGGGTGCACTATGCCGCATCCAAGGGCGCGATCGATAGCTTCACAATCGGATTGGCGCGCGAAGTTGCGACGGAAGGAATCCGCGTAAACGCAGTCGCTCCCGGGCTGATCGATACCGGATTGCACGCCGCCAGCGGCGCGCCCGACCGGCTGAATCGGCTGACGTCCAGCATTCCCATGCAAAGGCCCGGCACAGCACTCGAGGTGGCCGAAGCTGTGCTTTGGTTGCTCTCCCCTGCCGCTTCTTACACGACCGGAGCTATTCTGGAAGTCGGCGGCGGGCGTTAGCACTTTTCCGAGAACCGATTTCCCGGCTTCTCTGCTTCAGGTTCTCCCGCAGATAGGTTTTGATCTTCTCCGGCAAACGCGAGGTATGCAGAACGTCGCGCAGAAGCGGCGGAGGCAGGTTGCGGGCAAACTCCAGTGCGCGGGCCAGCGGAGTATGCGGGCTGCGAAGCAGCGCCAGGCGAATCTCGCGCCGCACCGACCACTTGGGATGATGGCACACGGCTTCGACAAAAGCTGCGCCAGCGTTTGGACGCAAGAGTGCCTTCACGACCGCAGCTTCCGTCAACCTGCCGTTCTCCAGGGCCGTGTGCGCGACACGAGGTTCCTTGTCCAGCAACAACGCCGCCGCAACGGTTTCCGAAGCGCGGCGAGCCAGCGTGAGGCGTTCCCCCATCGTGACTCCGGGAAGACGGACGACCAGCTGTTCCGCGGCGAAATGTTTCAAATCAGCCGCGACCGACGGGCGCAACGCAAAATGCATGAGATCGGCCGTGTAAAAGTGGCGAAGCAGGCGGAGCGCCAGGTGTCGCGGCGTCCGCGGATGAGCGGCCAGAGCGACACATGCCTTTCGCGACTTCAACACAGCTGGGTCATGGCCGAGTTGCTCAAGAGTTTCCGGCGGCAGGTCGCGACGCTCAAGCAGCGCGAGAGCCAGATCCGAGTTCAGAGGAGGAGTGGGATCTGCGCCAGGAGAAGAAACGGCGCCCTTGCCCGGCTGCGTGGTTTCAGACCGTCCAACCCCTCGCAGCAGTAGGTGCTCCTGTTGAATTTCTTCCGAATCCATAATGGTTCGCGGCGCTCAACCAGCCTTCCGGGCCATCTGCAGCGCCCCATGCACCGGATCGACCACTTCGGGATTCAATACGACGTGTGGATTCGCCGCGCGCACCTCATTGTAGAAAAGTTCGCGAATCATCGCCGCGTGACGAAAGACCCCGCCCGCCATGGCCATCGGGACAGCAGAAGCATCTTGCGCGGGAGAAAGTTGCGCAGAAAAAAGCCGCCGCACGACGATCCCGGCAAGTTGCGCCAGTTCGCGAGACGCCTCCGCAATTACCTGTCGAGCCGCGGCATCCTCGGCTTCCGCAGCAGCTAAGACTGCGGGAAACAAAACGGCGAAGTCAGGGCTGGCGTTAGCCGCGCGTGCTAACTGTGGGAGTGAGTTCAGGCTCCAGGCAGTCTTCAGTTCGGAGAAAAGCTGCCGAGCGGGCCATGTCGCCACGCTTTCAGCCCGATCCTTTCCCGCTTCATCAGCCGCGCGCAGCACGGCGCGAACTGCCGCAAGGCCGATCCAGTGAGCCGATCCCTCATCCGAAACGGCGAATCCCCAACCTCCCGCTCGAGCGACTTTTCCTTGCGCATCCCGGCCGAAGACGATCGAGCCGGTACCGGCGATCACAATCACGCCCGGACCCTTGCCAAAGGCCGCTGCCAGGGCGATCTCCATGTCACCCACGACTTCGATTTCCCCGGAAATAATCTCTGCAACGATTTTGCCCACGGTGCTTGCGACTTCCTCGCGCCCGGCACCCGCCGCGCCAACGCACGCACGGAGCACTTGCTGAGGACTAATTCTCGCGGCCCGGCACGCCTCACGTATCGCTTGATGCAAGGCTTCGCGGGCACCGGCCTCACCTACGCGCGTAATGTTGCTCGCACCGACCGTAGCCGTAGCGAGAAGTGCAGATTCGTCGCCCACAATGCACGTTGTCTTGCTACCACCCCCGTCAATACCCAGATAGTAGGCCACGCGTTAGTTCTATCACAGGGAAAGTAGAGTTCTTTCAAGTTCACAGTTGGAAACTTCGAACGCGGCTCTCCTGCCATGTCTATAAACACTCACTCGCGCCGCGGGCGGATTGACGCCATAATTTCAAAGGCGAAACTTCTTACAGCAAAAACTGTCCAGCGGCAGGACGAATGGGTCTCGACAAACTCGATCTCGCGATCATCGCGCTGTATCTGATAGGAATCACTCTGTTCGGACTTCGCTTCCGCAAGCGCCACCGCTCGCTGCGCGATTATTTTCTAGCAGGACGAGATATTCCCTGGTGGGCGATCGCGCTCTCCATCGTCGCCGCCGAAACCAGCACGCTCACCATCATCAGCATTCCCGGACTTGCCTATGACACGAACCTCACCTTCCTGCAGGTGGTGATCGGATATCTCGTAGGCCGCGTCGTGATCAGCCTGGTGCTGCTGCCGCAATATTTTCGCGGCGATCTTTACACCGCCTACGAACTGATTGAACGCCGCTTTGGACGCGGGTTGCGCTCGGTCACCGCGGGGCTCTTCTTATTGACGCGCGCGGCCGCCGAAGGAGTCCGCGTCTACGCTGTGTCGATCGTGGTATCGATTGCGCTGGGCACAGGCGAGGTAGCTTCGATTGCCATCATTACTGCATTGACGCTCATCTATACGTTCGAGGGCGGATTGGCCGCGGTGATTTGGACTGACGTGGTGCAGACCGCAATTTACGTTGGCGGAACCTTGATCGGATTGGTGACCATCCTGCATCTCGTGCCCGGAGGATGGACGGCGATTCATGCTGCGGCTGCGAGCGCCGGCAAACTGCAGGTGTTCGACTTCCGGCCGAATTTCTGGCTGCCTTACACATTCTGGGCGGGCGTCATCGGTGGAACCTTCTTCATCACGGCAAGCCACGGCACCGATCAACTCATTGTCCAGCGCCTGCTGGCGGCGCGCGGGCAGAAGCAGTCTACGGTAGCGCTGCTCTCGAGCGGGGTGGCAATTTTGTTCCAGTTTGCTCTCTTCTTGATGGTGGGCGTGATGCTGTGGGCGTTCTATCGCGTGCCCTCGGCGAACTTCGGAAAGCCGGATCGAATCTACCCCACGTTCATCGTCAGTAAAATGCCGCACGGAATCTCGGGGCTGCTTATCGCGGCGATTCTCGCAGCGGCCATGTCGAATCTGAGCGCGGCGCTGAATTCGCTTTCGTCGAGCACAATCATGGATTTTCTCCTGCGCTTCCGCCCAAACACCGATGAGCAGGCGCGCATGAAGCTCTCCCGGTTCGCGACTTTTTTTTGGGCGATGGTGCTTTTCGGCTTGGCATTGCTGGCGTTGCAAAAAGTGGGACGCGTGGTTGAGGTCGGACTGCAGATTGCTTCCGTAGCATATGGCGCGCTACTCGGAGTTTTTCTGCTCGGGGTTCTGACGCGGAAAGCCAACCAGCGCGGCGCGATGCTCGGAATGCTCTTCGGCTTCAGCACCGAACTATATCTGTGGAGAGCGCATGTTCCCTGGACCTGGTGGGTGATGATCGGAACCACAGTGACATTCGCGGTCGGATACATCGCAAGCTTGTTTCAACCAGAGCATCCAAAGAAAGCCGACGCTGCCTCTGACGTATACTGACACCCTTCCATCATGCCCGAGCTGACCCAGCGAACCATTGCGCGCCCCGAGTTGGCCCGTGATCTCGGCGTCAGTCACGCGTCGGCGGTCGTCGTCGGCACAATCATCGGAAGCGGAATCTTTCTCGTTCCCAGCGAGATGATGCAGGCCGTTGGTTCTGCGAAGCTCGTGTATCTGGCGTGGCTGGTCGGTGGGCTTCTGTCTTTTTTTGGGGCGCTTACTTACGCCGAACTCGGCGCCATGAAGCCGCAGGCTGGCGGAGAATATGTTTATGTTCGCGACGCCTACGGGCCGCTGGGCGGCTTTCTTTATGCCTGGACCTGGTTCGTGATCGCCAAACCTGCGTCCGTGGCCACGATTGCGATTGGACTGGTTCGCATTCTTGGTACGTTCTCGATCTTTTCGTTTTTTCCCACGAACGTTATCTCTGTTCCTTTCGCAGTTACCTGGGGGCAGCTGGTCGCGATCGCTGCGGCGGTTCTCATTTCTCTTCTCAACTACTTTGGAGTCAAGAAGGCCGGTGAATTCCAACTTGTGTTCACGGTGCTGAAGGTCGCCATCATTCTGGGCATCGTGCTGGTCTGCTTCAGCGGAGCCGGAAGCGCTGCGGGGCGCGGCTGGAGCAACTTTGCCACCACCTTCACCGGGGCCAAGGGTGGAGTCGCCGGTTTTATGGCGGCGCTGGTGGCGGCGCTGTGGGCGTATGACGGATGGAATGATCTAAACATGGTTGCCGGCGAGGTAAAGAGGCCGGAGCGCAGCATTCCGATTGCGTTGATCGCTGGTGTGGCTACCGTTGGGCTGCTGTATGTGCTGGTGAATGCTGGCGTGCAATACGTGTTGCCGGCGAGTGCGATTGCGGCCTCGCCGCGGCCAGCCTCCGACGCGGTGGCTCTGGTGGTGGGACGGATGGGCGCGAGCATTGTGTCTGCGGGTATGGCGATCTCCATGCTGGTCACACTGAACGGCACAATCATGAGCGGCGCGCGCGTGCCTTTTGCGGTGGCTCGCGACGGATATTTCTTCTCGGCTCTCGCCGACGTGCATCCGCGCTTTCACACTCCGTCGGTTGCCATTGTGTTCCAGGCCGTGCTGTCGATTGCTCTCCTGCTGCTGGGAGGAAACTTCCGGCAGCTTTTTTCGCTCGCCATCTTCGCGGAATGGCTCTTCTATATGATCGCTGGCAGCACCATATTCGTATTCCGCTGGCGCGATCCGCAAGCGGCGCGGCCTTATCGCGTGTTCGGCTACCCCTTCGTCCCGGCGCTGTTCATTCTTGTGGCTGCTGTCCTGCTCTGCTACACCTTCCGCGGAGACTGGCCGAATTCTTTTTACGGACTGCTGGTAATTCTGGCCGGCGTTCCGGTGTTCGAGTGGTTTCGGCGCCGCAGGGTTACTGTTTGATTACAGGGTACCCCCCTCCCCCCTCCGGCAATAATTGACATGACTCATCCACGGGTGTAGGGTGTCGATTAGGGCCGATGAACGAAAGGGAGGTTCATCGTGCAGTTGCCCTATAGTTATTTGCGAAAATTAAGACGTTTGTTTTCGGTCGGAGTGAGCGGCATGATCGAACCCAACATATTCGACTTTTATTCTTTTTCTGGAAGCGTGTCCCCTTTGCGTACCCTGCACTCCGGCGCTAAAGTTCGCGACGACGCCGACACAATCGAAATATTAAGACACGCTACCCATGTGGCAGATTGGTTCGCCCTGAACGATTTTTGCAAGACGCATCTCCCATCATCAGGTGCCAAACTTGCGGAGATAAAAAACTTCGTAATGGACACATTTTTGAAACCTCCGGAAGGAGCAACAATTCCGGATACGATCACCGCCTTTGATGAAAACCTTCTCCGGGACCAAGTTCACGAATTTGAGACCCTACTGGAAGATGAATTAAAAAGACTTCCGGTATATATCCTCGATGATGAAAAGATCGGTAATTTCTCGATAAGAAAATTATTACGTGGCGCAAGCAATGGCTACCCGCAGCGCACCCGAGATCGGCTGACCCAAGAATCCAGAAATGAGATCGACGAAGCCGGAAAGTGTCTTGTGTATGAAAGAAGCACGGCGGCTGGATTTCATATTCTCCGATCAATCGAACTGACCATAAGACAATATCTCGTGTCGTTGCCAGGATTCGTGATGCCTCCTCTGAATCGGCAGAACTGGGGCGAATATTTGAGGCTCCTTAAGGACAATGGCGCACCTAGAGAGGTGACCGATCATCTTCACAACATAAAAGATAACTACAGAAATCCTCTTATGCATCCTGAGGATACGATGGATGCAGACGAGGCTGTAAGTATTTTCGGCATAGCTCAATCCATGAACGAGATGCTGGTAACTGACATGCTTAAAAGGAGCCTCATTCCGTGATGACAGAAGCAGACAAATTCGATACCGTCGTGCGCAAGTTGTTATCCGTATCCCACGAAGAAATCAAAAAGCGCGACAAGGAATGGCATCGCAAGCGAGCGCAGAAAAAGCGGGCTAAGACTTCGCCCGCCTCCCGCGCTTCCGGCTCCAAGGCTTAGTGAATCGTACCGGCTCCCTCCTTGCCCGTTACTTCGGCAAAGGTGAGGCGCTTGCCAAGCATCTGCGAGACGACCAGATTAAATCGGTCGGAGTCGGTCAGTGGATTGCACTTGGTCGCACGATTGTTGTAACGGAAAACTTGTTCGTCTACATAGCGGAACAAATGAAAAGGCTCGACAGCAACATAGGTTCCATGCAGTCCGCGCTTAAGCAGCGACCAGAAGTTTTCAAGGCCGTTGGTGTGTACGCGGCCCTTCACATACTCGACCGCATGGTTGACCACATCATGCGCGTAGACGCTGGCAAGTTCGGTGTAGGCAACGGCGTTGTCGGAGTACAGCTTCGCTCCGAACTCCACTTGATTCAGAATCTCGTACTGCAATGTCTCGCGCTTCACGTTCGGTACGACCTTCGCCCGAACTCGACGGAGGTCGCGGTCAAGGATTCCTTGGACGGCAACACGGCCCATGTGCTTCACGCCGTTTGCGTCTACGGTCTCGCTGCGAACTTTATCGAAATGAGCGCGCTTGTCCTTGTGGCGATTGCTCATCTTCCCGCCGATGAAAGCTTCATCGACTTCGACCTCTCCCTCTCCGCTGTTTCCGAACTTGGTGCCGATGGTGTCATCCTGCATCGCAAGGCGAATCCGGTGAAGCATGAACCATGCCGACTTTTGGGTGACCTTTACGTCTCGCGCAATCTCATAGCTGCTGATTCCGTTTTTGCAGTTGGTGACCAGCCAAGTTGCGGTGAGCCATTTGTCGAGGCCGATTGCAGAATCCTCCATGACGGTGCCGACCTTGATGGAGAACTGGCGCTTAGCGTGGTGGGTGCTGCACTGCCAGAGGCGGCGATTCGGATTGAACTTCACGCTCTCCGATCCGCAAGTCGGGCAGAGCACTTTCCCGTCCGGCCAGCGGCGGATAGCAAGATAGTCAATGCAGTTGTCGGGATTAGCAAAGTACACAATCGCTTCTTGGAGGCTCTTCGGTTCTCGGCTCATGGCGACGTTCTCCATGTCCAGAATGTAGCAGTTATCTATGGATGAGTCAAGTAAATTATTACCCCCCCTCCCTCTTTGGAATCATCGAGTTAAGCATGTTTTTGCCTGCAAAATCCGTGAAACAAAGGACTTAGAGGTCAAAATCTAGAGAGTAAAGGAGTTAGGAGGTGATTTCCTGGTCGGTGCCTCCGTTTCGACGGCGTCGGGTGTGCTGCCTGTGCTGGGACAATTCTGAAACGAAGTCAGGGTTGTGCGCAAGGTCAGATGTCACAGTGGAGCTGTGGAAAATCGCCGCGCGTTCTTCGCTGGATTTTCTGCATTCGTCATGATGTGGACAAAGTCCAGAGGTCCCTTCGACTTCGCTCAGGGCAGGCTCTTCGCGTGGTGGTGCGGGCAGCGCAGGAGCACGCGGGGCTCAGGATGACAAATCTGAAGGGCAAGTCGTGCCCTTGCCGTTTCTGTGACGGCTTTCTTCCGGTTTTGCAGGTGGCGTTGGGGGCGGCTGGGGTTATAGGCCGCCATCAGGCCTGTCGCTGGCCCGCGCTGCTGGCCCATTTTGGCAAGAGTCCCATAGCTACTCGAGGTGGTTACCTTAGGTCAAGAGCCGTGGACACGTTTACCCCCTGTCCCTTTTCTCCTATCTTAAAAACTCCAGTCCCGGCCGCTCCCTCGGCTTGGGTCCCCTTGGAGTTAATACATGGCTACGTACCAAAGCAGTTTCAAGCTCGGCATTCTTCCGGAGCGCAAGATCGACAGGCGTGCGCTGGCCGCCAGCTATACGTTCATGGTGGTCATGCTGTTGCTCCTAATTAATATCGGACTTTTGTTTCCGGACAGGATTTCGCTGAAGCAGTACCGCGTTACAGAATTGATTCCGCTCCCCAGCTTGAGGCCGGAGCCGGAACCCATCAAAGTGAAGCCGCAGATCAAGCCGAAGCTGCTTCCGGCGGCTCCGGTTTTCGAGCAGCCGAAGCTGATCGTCCCTCGTGAAGTTCGTCGTACGCCGGCTCCCCAACCGGTAGAGGCGCCCAAGGTTGTGGTGAACACGTTCGCTGCCCCGCAGTTGAAGCTGGCCGCGGCGGGTGGGGCGCGTCCGCAACTGCTGCATACGGGCGACTTCGCCGGCAGTTCGGTGGCTCCAACGGTCAATGTAGCGGTGCAGAAGGTGCAGACCGGAGGTTTCGGCGACGACAACGGATTAAAAGGAACGGGCAAGCCAAACGCCAAGTTGTATGCCGCTCAAGCAGGCTCGTTTGACATGCCGGCCGGTCCGGGACAAGGCAACGGATCAGGCGGCGCAAAAGGCATTAAAGGAACGGTAGCCAGCGCCGATTTCGGTAACGGCGTCGCGACCGGAGGCAAGGGCGACGGCCGCAGCAACGGGGCCGGAGTTTCGACCGGAGGCTTCGGTTCGGAGCAGGTGGTTCATGGCGGACCGAAGCTCGCACAGCTGGATTCCGGACCTGCAGCCACGCCGGTGGAAATCACCTTCAAGCCGCAGCCGGCTTATACCGATGAAGCTCGCAGCCTGAAGCTGGAAGGCGAAGTTCTGCTGGAAGTAATGTTCGGCGCGAACGGATCTCTGCACGTGAATCGCGTGGTTCGGGGCCTGGGTCACGGCCTGGATGAGGCCGCGATAGCGGCAGCGAATAAGATGCGCTTCAAGCCGGCGCTGCGCATGGGGCAGCCGGTGGATTCGACGGCGATCGTGCACGTGCTTTTCCAGATTGCGTACTAAAAGTGCGGCGGTTCGGCAGATTTTAGGTTAGAAGATTCGCTTCGTGGCCCTGAATGTGCGAGACGAATCCAGGAAACAAGAAATTGGTTCACGGAAATAATCGATTCAAAGAGAACGTCGGTTCAGAAGAAACCTTGGAGAGAAGAGTTATGCGTACTTGGAAATGGATGTTCACAGCCGCACTGCTGGTCTCGGTGAGCGCTGCCGCGCAGCAACCGTCGGAGTCTAAACCCTCGGCGCAACCCAACGCTGCCGTTGTCACGCCGGCAGCTTCCGATGCCACGGCCCCGGCCCCGACCACCGACGCCCAAGGGGCTCCGGCATCTCAGCCGCAGGCATCGCAGTCGCAGCAGGGCAACGTTCCGGCGCCAACCCCGTCGGCTCTGCCTCAGCCCACCACCATGGATCAGGTTGTGGATCGCTTCATCGAGCGTGAACACGATCTCATGAAAGCGCTGGCCACCCGCACTCCGGTGGTTGAGACCTATCTGCAGGACCTGAGCGCCGATCCCCAGCTCGGCCCCGTGCCCAGCGGCGACCACTACTTCCTCGGCCGCATGGATATGGGCGTTTCGGTCGACCGCAAGGACTATTTGAAAGATCAGGATAAGGGCATCGGCATGCAGGGCATGGAGACGCGCCTGTTGGGCGGCTTCCACAAGCTCTACAAAGTGCAGTATCAGCCGACGGGCTTCTCGTGGATGGTCTACGCCGATCGCGTCGACTTCGACCGGTCGCACTACGAGTTTCATTACATCCGCCGCGAATTTCTGGGCGATGTCCGCTGCCTGGTGTTCGACGTCACGCCGAAAAAGAATTCCGGCAGAGGACGCTTCCTCGGCCGCATCTGGGTGGAAGACCAGGACTTCAACATCGTCCGCCTCAACGGAACGTACGCTCCGGCGCCGCGGAATTCCTACTTCTTCCACATGGATAGCTGGCGCCTGAACCTGATTCCGGGCTACTGGGTGCCCGCCTACATTTACAGCGAAGAAGGCGACTTCAGCGCTGGGGTGAAGAACAAGCTGGCCTTCAAGGCGCAGACCCGCATCTGGGGCTACGATCTCAAGAAAGGCGACAAGGACGACGAACTCACTCAGATTCGCGTGGACAGCGTGAAGGATGAAACCGCCACCACCCAGGACGCTTCTCCGCTGCAGGCTGAGCGCGAATGGCAGCAGCAGGCCGAAGACAACGTCATTGAGCGCCTTACCCGCGCCGGATTGCTCGCGCCCGAAGGCGATGTCGACCACATTCTTCAGACCGTGGTCAACAATCTGGAGGTCACCAACAACATCGACCTGCCGCGTCCCGTGCGCACTCGTGTGCTGCTCACCGCGCCGCTCGAAACCTTCAGCGTGGGCAACACCATCGTAATCAGCCGCGGATTGATCGACGTGCTTCCCGATGAGGCCAGCCTCGCGGCTGTGCTCTCGCATGAACTGGCGCACATCGTGCTCGGCCACAATCTCGGCAGCAAGTATGCGTTCAACGACCGCATGCTGTTCTCCGACGAAGGCACCTACAACAACCTGGGCTTCAAACACATCCCGGAAGAAGAAGCCGCAGCCGACAAGAAGGCGATTGAGTTGCTTAATAACTCGCCATACGCCCAAAAGCTCGACAACGTCGGCTTGTTCCTGAAGGCGCTGCAGGCCCGCACTCCTCAGCTCAGCGCTCTTTTGACCACGCACCTGGGCAATTCGCTGGAGGAGAACGGGACCATCACACGCCTCTCAGCTCTGGACACCAAGGGTCCGGCGCTGGACAACAACAAGCTCGACCAGGTGGCCGCTCTCCCGCTGGGCGGGCGCGTCAAGATCAATCCCTGGGACGACAAGGCAGAAATGGTGAAGACGGCTCCGGTCGCAATCACCTCGGCGCGCGACAAGATGCCGTTTGAAGTCACGCCCTTCTATCCGCGGTTAGCCCGCTACGGCTCCTCGACACCGAGCGCCGCTCCGGCTACCGCTGCTGCCAACTCGAACTCGGGCAACTAACGAAGCTCTACCTGTAGCGCCGGCCTCTGGCCGGCTACGCTCCAAGTTGCAATAAGACGTGGGCCGGGATCCGGAATCACCTTCCGGGATACCCGGCCTTCGTTTTTGTGCGCGCTGCTTTTGGTTGGTACTGGTTCGGGAAGGGCACGGCTTCAGCCGTGCCGCCAAGCTCGGAAAATGAAGGCGGGCTTCAGCCCCTGAGGGGAATCGGTGTACGTTCCGTACGAAGCCGCCCTACTTGCCTTCGCCTTTCCCCGGCAGCCCGGCGGGATTTTCGTGCGTGCGTTCGCGGAACCTTCCTCGCATCCCCGCCGCCAGCGTCACGCTCGACTCGCCGAACTTGTCGCGCAGGCGATCGGCCGCAGCCAGCGCATCTTTCCAGCGCTGTTGCCGGCCACCTTCGAGCAAGCTGATCTGCTCCGCCTGCGCCTCGAATGATGACGCCTGCACTCCGAGCAGCCGGACTTCCCTGCCCGGCTTCCAGTTCTTGCGAAACAGCGTGCGCGCCTGCTCGAAGATTTCAACGTCGAGCTGAGTCGGTGCGGGAAGCGTATGGGCGCGGGTGATGGTGGTGAAGTCTTTGTAGCGCAGCTTGAGTTGAATGGTGCGCGCGTGCAGCTTCGCTTCCCGCAAGCGCCGCCCTACCATCTCGGAAAGCCGCATCAGCGTCGCGCCAAGCTGGTTTACGTCGGCGGTGTCTTCGTTAAACGTGTGTTCGTGGCTGATCGATTTCGCCGCGGTATCGGCGCCGACTTCGGTGTCGAACCATCCCCCGGCGTCTTCGCCACGGGATTTCCCGGCGAGCGCCAGTCCCCACTTGCCGAAACGTTCTATGAGTTCTGCTTCTTCGAGCCGCGCCAGGTCTCCCACTTTCCTGATGCCCAACTCGTGAAGATGGCTCTCCATCACCTTGCCGACGCCGGGGATCTCCCGCACATCGAGGGGCGCGAGGAATTTGGCTTCTTCTCCCGGGACGATCCACAGCACGCCGTTGGGCTTGGCCTGCGCGGATGAAACCTTCGCAATCAGACGCGACGTCCCAATGCCGATCGAGCAGTTCAGCTGCGTCTCGTCTTTCATTCGCTGATGGAGTTTATGCGCAGCTTTCAGCGGCGGACCGTGCAACCGCGCCGTGCCCGTCATATCAAGGTAGGCTTCGTCAATCGAAGCCATTTCCACCTGCGGCGAGAAAGCTGTGAGCACTTTGTAGACTTTCTCCGAGCACTCGCGGTAGCGCTCGGGATGCCCGTCGACAAAGATGGCATGAGGACAAAGCTTCGCCGCGGTTCTCAGCGGCAGCGCCGAATGCACCCCAAACTTCCGCGCCTCATAAGACGCCGCCGAAACCACCCCGCGCTCGTGGCGCTGTCCTCCGACGACGACAGCTTTACCTTTCAGCGAGGGATCGTACAGTTCTTCGACAGAGACAAAGAAGGCGTCCATATCGACGTGGAAGATGGTGCGGGCGAAAGCCGGCAGCTGAGATGTGACGGCCATGAGCGGATTGTACCAGCGGATCGGTCGGGGCGGAGAAAAAGCGAATGCTCGTGTCGGGAAAGCTGTTCTCGAGATTCGACCGGAGTCTGGCGGCTAACGAGTGTAAATGGCCCGATTTTCATCATCTCAGTGCTTTTCCTCGGGGTAGAATACTCTCCATCCCCGCTCAGTACTAAATCCGATATGGACTTCAGCCGAATAGGACTGAAAAACAGGTTTCGTGCTCGGTGGAAATGGTTTCTATCTCTCTTGAAGCGAGATTGGAAACTGTCCGACTATCCGATCTCCGTGCGTGAGCACTCGGTTGAGGCGAGCCATGTCGGTGCTCGCTTGAAACAGCACAGATATACAGCCCAGATCATGAATTGGTGGGTGATCTGCGGCGGAGGTAACACAAAGCTCGAAGCCCTTCAGGAATTACAAAAGAGCTTCGCAGCAGTGAAAGCTGAAAAAACGAACCAAGGGAGAAAGCTCCCGCGGCCGGGTACACACGTAGAAATCGAGTTTGCATCAAGGGGAAAGGTCGACGCTCATCCAGAACTAGCGGAAGACTTCATTCGGCGTGTGCTGGACCTCGATTGGGCATTTGTATCGGACGAGTCGAGCCTGTGGGATTTTCATAGCTCTGATGACAACCAAGATTTGATAACGAAGATCAAACAAGTCTACGGAGTCGATGTGTCTGATATTGAGTCCGCGAAGCTTTGGCAGATTCTGGATCGCATCGCTACACGTCGAGTTTCGTAGCTGTTGTTAAGTCCCTATTGCACTCGTGCATCCGTTGGCTGTTTCCCGACGCAGCAGGAAGAAATCTAGACCAAGACTTTCTCGGGCGCCGTTTGTGCCACTCCGCGCATCTGCTTTACCCGCTCATAAATCTTGCCATACTCCCGAGCCGAAGCATTCCACGAAAAGTCCTTGTTCATCCCATTCCGCATCAACACCTGCCAGGAAGTCTGATCGCGATAAGCCTGCAGCGCATGCTTGATGGCCAGCAGCAAAGACTCGCCGTTATATTCCGTAAACTTAAATCCCGTGCCCTTGCCCGAGCGCGCGTCCCAGGGCTCGATGGTATCGTCGAGGCCGCCCGTAGCTCGCACGATCGGCACCGTGCCATACTTCAAGCTATAGATCTGATTTAACCCGCAAGGCTCGTATTTCGAAGGCATTAAGAACATGTCAGACCCAGCCTC
>JBEKWP010000040.1:0-49972 GCA_049512915.1 Candidatus Sulfotelmatobacter sp. | reverse complement strand
AGCTTTCTTATGGGCCAGCTATCGGGAGGCGGCAGTAGTTTCTACGAAATCCAGTTCCAGCCGGCGACGGAAAATTATCAATACGCCACCTTTGCTCAGGACAACTGGAAACTGACTCCCAAACTCACCCTGAACCTTGGGTTGCGCTATGATGTCTCGCTGCCGCGCACCGACCGCTTCAATCACCAGAACTGGTTCAATCCCAATGCGGTAAACCCGTTGAACGGCGGCTCGATCAGCTATACCGATCCGCTCACCGGCAACCCTGTGACTCGCCCGCTACTGGGCGGCGAGGTTTTCGCTAACTCGCACCAGCGCACCACCTATGTGACAGACTGGAAGGACTTCCAGCCGCGTTTTGGTTTCGCCTACCAGTTCGCTCCGAAAATGGTGTTCCGGGGCGGTTACGGAATTTACTATGGCCAGTCACGGTCGGGCGCCAGCGGAGTTGTGCCCTACGGCGGCCAAGGTTTCAATGAATACACTAATGTGATTTCGACCTACAATAACGACGGCGCCACACCTTACCTGCACCTGAGCAACCCATTTCCCAATGGATTAAACCAGCCTGCCGGGAGTTCTCTGGGCTTGTTGAATGACGTCGGTTATGGAGCCAATGGTCCGCTGCGCATCGGTGTCGCGAACTTGACCCCCTATGAACAAAGCTGGACCGTCGGGGTTGAGCGCCAAATGCCTTGGAACGTGGTTCTCGACGCCGAATACATCGGAAAGAAAGGAACCCATCTGCCTTTCAGCGGCGCTAACTCGCTCGACATTCTTGGGCCACAAGTCGAGAACTACAGCGCGAATCAGATCAACACTCTCAACAGCTACGTGACCAACCCTTTCTCCTCACTGAATGGTGGACCGATCAGCGATCCAAACAGCACCATGTCCAGCGCGCAGATTCAGGCTGTTCAACTGGAGCTTCCCTACCCTGAATTCACCGGCGTTGCCACCGATGTCCAGATGATTGCCAATTCGACCTATCACGGATTGCAGATCAGCGCAAACAAGCGCTTCAGCAATGGTCTGGAATTCGTCATCAATTACACCTGGTCGAAGTCGATTGACGACGCTTCGGTTGGCGATGACAACGTGACTTGGTTGGGGAGCTTCACGAGCATCCAGAACAAGCCGTTCCTGGAACGGAGCCTGTCGACGTTCGACATACCCTCCGTGCTGAAGTTCAGCTATAGCTACGATCTGCCTTTTGGGCGCGGCAGGGCCTTGCTCGGCAACATGCCGCGAATACTGAACGCCATTGTCGGGGGCTGGAAGACCAATGGTATCTGGCAGATTGCCGACGGCAGGCCACTGCCAATCACTGTTTCCAACGGCGGAACACCCCTGCCCACCTATGGCAGCCAGCGGCCCAATCTCGTGGGCATACCGCGACGCAACTATGGTCACGACTGGGTCGACAACTTTTTCTCGAATCCTCAGGTGTTCCAAATGCCTCCTATATTCACGCTCGGGAATATGCCGCGCACAATCTCTTATGTTCGCTCGCCGCTCACGTTTACAACTGATCTGTCGGTGGCGAAGCAGTTCCTGCTATCAAACATGCACGAAGGCATAAATATGGAGTTGCGCCTGGAAGCCCAGAACGCCTTCAATCATCCTCTGTTCAGTATGGGCTCGCCCGGTCCTTACGGCAGCAGTACTCTTAATGTCGGCGATCCCAGCTTTGGGGTGCTCTCTAGCATGGCGCCAATCGGGCCGCGGCAGGTTCAATTGGCCGTGAAGATCAACTTCTAAATGATGGCGATGCGATCACCCGAGTTTCTTCATGGACTGGTCATTTGGCGGCGTTCCCCGGACCACCCACGGGATAAATTCGTGGAATCCGCATCTCGACTGGAGGCAGAGGCGGAAAAGCGGCATGGGGTTCTTTCTGGTACCAATACGCGACAGAAAAAAAGTTGTCGGAGCGATGATTGGCATGGCCGTGCTCGATCGTCGCTCTGAGAGACTTGGTGAAAGGAATTGGAGAATCCAGATGAAAGCGATACACGGAAGAGCGGCTGCCCGCAACCTCGGCGCCTTTCACGGGCGCTCCGAATAGCGCATAAGAGAAGGAATGATCGCCGAAGTCCCAAGCTCCGAGAAAGTAGTCTTCCGACCCAGTGCCGTTAATGGAGGGACGCTTTTCTCCGTCGATAAAAAACATGTCGTCGCCTTCGCCCCACCAGCCGTCCTGATTCTGAAGCACTGACATGGTTACGCCGACGAAGTGTCCCTGGCCGGTCGCTTCCATCCACACGTAATTGCCTTCTCCCTCAAGATTCTTCTTCGCGATTACGGCTGGCGCATCGTTTGATTCCCACCGGCTGGTCCACCCTTTGGCTGGCGTTGCCTGCCGATATTGCGCGTGAAAATACATGGTGCCGGGGGCAAGATCTTTGCGCAAAGCCTGATAGTCGATGTTGAAATAAAACGCATCGACCGCTTCCCTTCCTTCATTGGCGACGGTGATTCGGGCTCGCTTCCGAAAAGGCATGGGGAAAAACGAATTCAATGCTTTGTCCGGGGCCACAGACAGCGGGATAGATTCAAACTGGAAGTAGTCGCCAAGGCCGAGGCCGAAGAAATCGCCGATTGGAGCCTCGACGCTGGGCGAAGCTTCGCCATCCCAATACATGCGTAGAACCAGCTTTTTTAAGTGATACTGCTCCGGCGACGCGATGGTGATCCAGATGTGGGTAATGATTCCGGGACCAGCGTCATCGAGTAATGTGATCGTGCCTCCGGCAGCAATTTTGTAAAAATCGTCATTGCCGCCCGTTCGGTCATAGCTGGAAGCCCGCTTCTGAACGTAATCATGAGGTGAGACAAGACCGGAGAGCATCGTGCTCTGACCGCCATCCGACTGGGCCCGGAGCGAGGCGCCCAGCATGATGGCAATAATGATTATCCGCAGCCACAAAACATCTCGCAGGTTAATTCCTCTCATGTGAATCTGCTTCATCGGGAAATTTGTGCGATGTACACGGCGAACGGCTCCAGAGTGACCTGGTCCAACCGGCCACTCGGCGCGGATACCAACGTCGTGAGCAGAGTTTTGGCCTTAGAGGATGAGAAGCCTTCTCCGGAAAGATTAAAACTAACTTGCTGCGCCGTCCCGGACATATTCAGAACGACCAGCACGGCTTCGTTCTTGTATCGCCGCAGGTAGGCAAGCACGTTGGGATCGTCCTGGTTCAGCGCGATGTAATCTCCGTCCAGAAGGGCGCGATTCTGATGATGTAGCACCAACAACTGCCGGTAAAACTGCAGGATGGAGTTGGGGTCGTTCAATTCGCTGGCAACGTTGTGCATCTTCGCACTCGACGGGACCGGCAGCCATGGTGTTCCTTGCGTGAATCCCGCGTTGGCGGAGTCGTCCCACTGCATGGGAGTGCGCTCCCCGTCGCGGCCTTTGTATCCCGGCCAGCCCGTAATTCCCATCGGGTCCTTCACATCTTCCTTCCGCGTGGGATCGTTATTCTCCATACCGAGCTCTTCGCCGTAATACATGATGGGCGTGCCTCGCAGGGTCAGATAAAGGCCTGCCATCAGCTTGGCGATCTGATCATTGTGCTTGCCGTCGCCGTAACGCACGAAAGATCGCGGCATATCGTGATTGCCGATGACGTAGGTCGGCCAGCCGCCAGTGGATTCGGCGAGTGCAATTTGCTTGCGGAATTCGGGGGCGGAAAGCTTGTCGATCGTGCAGAACATGAAATCCATGGGCAACTGGATTTCATCGTTGTGAGTTCCGTAATATTCTTTTAGCTCGGCGGCGCTATCCGTGTAGGTTTCGCCCACCAGAACGGCATCGCTCTCGTCGGCGACGGTCCTCAGGCGGCGAAGCACCTCATGATTCTCCGGGAGTTTGTCGTTGTATTTGTTTTGCATGTTCGGATCGCCGAGTTCGTCCTTTCCCGGCAGAACCGGATTGTCGTGCAGGTTTGGATCCTCAAACAAAAGATCGACTGCATCCAGACGAAACCCGGAGACGCCATGCTTGTACCAGAATCGAGTGGCATCGAACATGGCTTTTTCCACGGCTGGGTTGCGCCAGTTCAGGTCCGGCTGCGCGGTGGCAAAGTAGTGGTAGTAATACTGACCGGTTATGGGATCGAACTTCCAGGCTGAACCTCCAAAACCAGATATCCAATTGCTGGGAGGTTGGCCGTCGGCCTTGCCGTCGCGCCAGATGTACCAGTCACGATGAGCGGACGTGCGCGATGACTTTGAATCCAGGAACCACGGGTGCTGCTCCGAAGTGTGGTTGATGACGAAATCCATGATGATGCGGATGTGCTTTTTCTTGGCAGCTTTCGCCAGGCGGTCAAAGTCGGCCAAGGTTCCATACATGGGATCGATGTTCTCGTAATCGGAAACGTCATAGCCGAAGTCGACCTGCGGCGAGGGATAGCAGGGGGTGATCCAGATGGCGTCCACACCGAGTTGCTTCAAATAGTCCAGCTTGGACTCGATCCCCTTGAGATCGCCGATGCCATCGCCGTTGCTGTCGGCAAAACTGCGCGGATAGACCTCATAGAAAACGGCATGTTGCCACCACGCGTGGCCTTCGGCATCAACCGGCCGGGCCTGGGCTTGAGAGAAAGAAAGCGCAAGGCACATACCTGCTAGCAGTAAAGCTATGCACCTGAAGTTTCGAGACATTTCGCGTTGTTCCCCTTTTTTTGAAAAGCTACAACCTAAAGCACTGCGCCCTCACCTCGCCGCAAGATGAAAGATGACCGTGGCCCGCGGATCGCTTCCGGGCGCGCTCGCCGGAAGTTGTACGCGGACTCTTGCCTCCGTCCCGGTTTTCTTCTCAAGCTCAGCCCCTTCGACGGAAGAAATCTGATCTGGGTTCCATGCCGAGAGTTCATAGCTTTCTCCCGCCGCGCCCGAGAGTAGCAGGTTTAGAGTGTCCCGTTTCGGCGACCAGGACTCGGAAAGCACTCGCAAACCACGGCTGCTGCCGCCCAGTCCTGGAAGAGTCGAGGTTTCGCCAAGCTCGAAGTTGTCCTTCATTCCGATTTCAACCGTGCTTTGGCCACTCGTAATGGGAACATTTACGGTTACATGCTGATCCGATGAATTCGCTTCAATTTGAAACGGCAGCGCGTGTCCGTTGAGTCGAGCCCCTGTAATCCTGGCGCGCAAACTCACCGCTGGTGAGAACTGCAGAGAACAGTGTCCTGTACTCCTCGATTGCACTTCTAATCGAATACTATCGGGTGTGCGCTGATAATTTAAATTCAAAACCATAGCGCCCAGGTGCACGTTGTTGGCGGAAAACGAACTCCAGTCCGCCGGAACGTGCGGAGCGAAATTCAACTGACAACTCGTAGCGTCTACCCGCAAGCCGAGCAATCCGCTCAGCAGAGGATTCACGATCATTGCTGCTGACCAAATCTGATGAGGCGTTCCTGTCGCCAGCGTCTGAAAGTAATCGCCGGAAAGAACTTCAGCCACGTGACCCAGCGACCCATTCAACGCAAGCAAAGCATTCGCCCGCAAGTTCGAGTAGGCGGGAAGCGGGCGGTGGTAGCGGTACTCACCGATCGATGCCCATCCGGTGAATAGGGGCCATACGGTTCCATAATGATATCCGCCGGGATTGTATTTCGGGTCCTGCGAAGAAAGAATCCGCATGCCCCAGTCGGTCTGATGATCGGGGCGGGCGAGTTCCTCAATCATGCTCCCAGCCTGATCGTCATTTAGCTGCTTAAACCACAGGGGAACCGTGCCCAGGACACTGGCAACATCGGCGCGGTTGCCATTGGTGTCGAGCGCGTAAGCGTAGATTTTCTTTTCAGCGGACCAGAATGTCTTGTCGAGAACCAGTTTCTGTCGTTCGAAAGTTTGCTCCAGCTCTTTGCCGCGATCTTCTTTACCCAGGAGATGAGCGATGTGAGAAAGCGCGCGTGTGGCTTCGAGCCCCAGCGACGCCTGGTAAAGCTCAGTCCGCACCGGATAGAGCGGTCCGCCCTCGATCCAGCCAGTGCCGACGCCGAAGTTCTGTGCCAGTCCCTGCGCGTCATTCGTCGATCGCAGAAACTCGTAAGCTTTCGAGAGGTTATCCCATTTCTGTGTAGCGAATCCAATGTCCCCGCTGTGCGTCACGTAATCGTCTACGGCGATGATGAACAGCGGCGTAGCATCCGCGGAGGCAAACGCGTACGGTGTGCTCCTGAACCAATCCGTAAAACTGGCGCTCTGAGCGATTTCGTGAGGGATCTTGCCATCCGCTCGCTGGTATTTGCTCAGAAATTCCAAGGCGTTGCGAGCAGTTGGGAAGTCGCCCTCCGCATCCAGCGCCAACGAAGTCCACTCCGCGTCTCGACCAAAGAACCATGCGAAGCCAGGGCGATGGTCATTGCCCGAAGTGTTAAAGCCGGCGACCAGACCTTCTCCGAGAAAAGGGTTTTGCACGACCCCCTGAACCATGCTGACCCTCGCCCAGTCATACGCTGTTTCGAGTTGTGCGTCGGGAAGCTTCAGGCTAATCGTGTGATCCAGATAGTCCCGGTAGTAAATCGCGGAACTCCGCAGCAATTCCGGATAATCCTTTGCCATGTGATCGTAGAGCTTCGCCAGCGCCGCCGGGCCATCGAATCCTGCGGCGATGGCGATAAGTTTGGTGTCGGTCCCTTTTCTTGTCGCTCCGAGAAGAACCGAATCTTGAGGAGAGGAAAAATAGTTGGTGGAATATTCTTCAGAGCCCTTGACCGCTGTGGGGGAGCCGACCAGGGCTTGCAGCTTTCCGGACTCTTCTGCAAAACGGAAGGCGTGCACGGCCGGATCCCAATCTTCACCAACTCCGGCAAGAGCTGCGGGCCACTCCAGCTGAAAATCAGGTTGGAAAACAGCCTCGATCTCCAGGGGCTCGGCAGTTTCAACTTCAAAAGTAATAATGGCGCCTGATTCATGCACCGGTACGAACAAAGTTTCGCGGACAGAAAAAACGTCGCCGGTGTAGACGATGGTGCTCGACTCGGGATGAACAATCAGAGTTCGAGCAAGAGCTTCGGCGGGCAGCGTGGCGCCGGCGATGTGGAAGAGTAAATGAAAATTACGCACGATTTTCAAAGGGTAGACCCATGCTTCCAGGGTTCCTTGTTCGTTGCCGAATATTGCGGCACGCGTGCCCACGGCTGAAACAAACTCCCATGGTCGAACCGGCCGTGAAAGTTCCAGCGATTGCCCAGATTGCTCCGCCAGGGCAACGGAACAGAGAAGGAGCAGTTTGCAACCCAGAACGAGTCCTGCCAGCGATAGCCGATGCGGCCGAGAAGACCTTGGGGAGCGGTGCATGATTTAAAGGGACGTTCGCGAGACCAAGGGAGTATATACTCTTCCCGGTTTTCAAAGGTTCCAAGGGCTGATCGTCCACTCCAAGAACGCCAGAGGCCGGGATGCGAAATTTTTCCTACCAGACGCACATATCTCGCAGGGGCCGGGTCGCGGCATGATCCGCCGCCGGGAATTCATGCGCAACAGCGCATTCGGGGCAGCGGCAGTCTTGCTGGCCAGGCCTGCGAAGTTGGCGAGCACAATCCTGTCGAGCGCATCCGGCTCGCACATTGAGGTTTTGCCGGATGAGTTTCTGGGCACAATCTCTCCGAATATTTACGGACACTTCATTGAGCACATCGGCGGCGTGATCTATGACGGAATTTGGGTCGGAGAGAATTCGAAGGTCCAAAATATCGGCGGCATTCGCAAAGATCTGATCGACGAAATGCGGAAGATCAAAGCTCCTGTGGTTCGCTATCCGGGTGGCTGCTTCGCCGATAGTTACGACTGGCGCGACGGAGTTGGTCCCGCGGATAAGCGTCCTCGAAGAACGAATTTCTGGATTGAAGCCGAGCCCAGCTCGGAGCCCGCGAATCACCGCTATGAATCCAACCGGTTCGGCACCGACGAGTTCATGCGTTTCTGCAAACTGATTGGCTGTCAACCTTATCTTGCAGCCAATGTTCGAAGCTTGCCGGCCGAAGCATTCTATCGCTGGGTGGAATATTGTAATTCCCCTGCGGGCAGCACTGCGTTGGCAGAACAACGGGCCGCTTCCGGCTCGGTCGAGCCCTACAATGTCCGCTACTGGGGCGTGGGAAATGAATCGTGGGGATGCGGCGGCAATTTTACCGCCGAGGAATACTCCGCCGAATTTCGCAGATATACCAGCTGGCTGCCGCCGTACGTGCAGCCGCTGTCACTGGTCGCCTCCGGCCCGAACGAGGATAACTGGCAATGGACGCGGGGCTTCTTCGAGCAGATTGCTCGAAAAGACAAAGATCTGTTCAGCTCAATCTTCGGCTGGGCGCTCCATTACTATTCCTGGAACCTGAGCCGGGGACGCACAAAGGACTGGGACGCGGGCAAGGGCGATGCGGTTAAGTTTGATGTCCAGGACTGGTACGAAGTATTGCACGAAGGCGGACGGCTGGAATCTCTCATCGAGGGCCACTGGCAAGCCATGGGAGAATATGATCTTACTCATCAGGTGAAGCTCGTCGTCGATGAATGGGGTCCGTGGTATCGTCCCGGCAGTCAACTCACGGTGGATGATTTTCTCGAACAGACCCCCACGCTCAGAGACGCCGTGTTCAGTGCGATGACCCTTGATATCTTTAACCGCCATCCGGAAAAGGTCACTCTGGCAAGTCCCGCGCAGTTGATTAATTGCCTCAACAGCCTTTACCTTGCCCACGAAGATAAGTTCTGCGTAACGCCGGTGGGTCATGTTTTCGGAATGTACGCCGCCCACCAGGGAGGTCAGGCAGTGCGCACCATAATTTCGGCGCCGAACGTCGAGTACGCGCGCGATGGCAAGGCGACGCCATTCTGGGGATTGCAGGGTTCCGCATCTCTGCACGGCAAGGATTTGATACTGACCGTGGTGAACCCGAGTGTGAGCGAAACCCGAGAGACGGAAATCACAGTTCGCGGCGCGTCGATAAAGTCAGGGACGACAACCGTGCTGACTAATTCCGATCTTCACGCCCACAACACTTTCGATCAGAAAAATGTGGTGACTCCGGGGGTAAAGGACCTGCAATCGACGGGAAGCGTGATCACCGTCCAAATCCCGCCCGCGTCCGTCACCAAGCTGGACTTAAGTCTTGTATAAACGTGAGAGCCCAATGCAATGCAAAACAAAACAGAGAACTACAGAATTGTTTTGATACACGCGCTGTTCGTTGTGATCGCGAGCGGTCTCCTACTTGCTCAGGCCGCGCCGTCGGTGATTGTGAAGTGGGAGAAGAAAACACCCAACCGCACTGTCCCCACCTTGCAAGCTGTTGTTAATCCGATGTTGCGCCGTGGGTCGCCCATTCACGATGCCTCCCTCGAGGCCCTTCACAAGCTGGGGCCTGATTATGTTCGTTATGCCTTCTGGTATCCGTACCCGAAGCTGGCGGTGGCAGAGTTGCGCCCCCCTGACGCTCACAAGACTTTCTGGGATTTCCAATACATGGATCCTCTCGTCGAGGACTTCCTGCACGCGTCCGAGGGTCACAGCCCGGTCTTCAGCTTCAGCACAATCCCCGAGTGGATGTTCGCGACACCGAAGCCGGTCCTGTATCCGGACGATCCGAATCAAGTTTTCTGGGACTATTCGCAAGGCACGGATCTCAACGACCTCGGAGCGCTGGCCGACTACTATGCACGGCTGGCGAGCTGGTACACACAGGGTGGCTTCACCGACGAGTTGGGGAAATTCCACGCCTCCGGCCATCACTACGATATTCGCTACTGGGAAGTTTTCAACGAGGTCGACGGGGAACACGACACCACGCCGCAGCATTATGTCGAACGCTATGATGCGATAACGCAGGCGGTGCTCAAGGTCGCGCCCGCGATGAAATTTGTGGCTCTTGCTCTGTCAGCCCCATCCGATGCTGCGCGAACCTTCGCTTATTTTCTGGACCCAAAGAATCACAAACCCGGCGTACCCTTGGACTACATTTCCTTCCACGTCTATGCGACGCCATCGGCAGATCAGACGCTAGAGAGCTGGCAATACACTTTCTTTGATCAGGCGACCGAGTTTATCTCGGTGACGCGCTACATCCTCCAGATTCGAGACCGGCTGTCGCCCTCAACTAAAGTCATGGTCAACGAAGCCGGCTCAATCCTTAACGGCGACATGACGCAGGGCGAGCCGAATCACGTTGAAAAACCAATCCCGCCCGCCTACTGGAATCTGAGTGGAGCGCTCTACGCCTACCTTTATGTGGAGCTGGCGAAACTTGGGGTTGACGTTGTCGGTGAATCGCAACTGGTCGGCTACCCCTCGCAGTTTCCGAGCGTCAGCCTGGTCGACTGGACGAATGGCAAACCCAACGCGCGCTTCACTGTTCTGGAGTTGCTGAAAAATAATTTTGGCCCCGGAGACGACCTTTCCGACACCGAAGTACGAAGTAATGGCTCTCTGGCCGAGTCCGACGCCATCGACGGCCAGGCCTTTACCAGCGATGGCCGCAGAAAGTTGCTGCTGATCAACCAGCGCAATCGTGAAGTCACGGTGGAACTGCCGAAAGAATGTATAGGAGCTGCGATGCAGACCATCGGAGGAACCACACCAGACACAAAGACGCAAAATGTTGCAGATGTGAAAGTCCGATTGCTGCCCTTCTCAGTGTCAGTCGTTACTTTGAAGGATTAACCGATTCTCACCTGCTCCGCCAAAGAAGGCTTCCAGCGCGGCTTTTGTGACTTCGGGTCGTGGATGATCGACAAATTTAGGCCGCGACACGGTGGATCGGTAGTAGAATCCTGAGGCGCGCCTGCGGTCGGGTCACTCCGGCCCAAGAGACTTTCTCCCAGAGGACAGGTCAATGAGATTCCTTTCGCGGTTCCGGGTTTGCCTACTGTTGCTGGCCGTTCTGGCCAGTGCGATTTACTCTCAGCCCATCAATGCACAGGATTCCTCTGCCGCGCAGTCACTCCCCAAACGGTTGGTGGGCGACTACGGTTATTGGAGCAGGACGCAGACTCCCCCTTACAGCTCTGCGCAGATTCCATTTGACAAGTTAACGCACATAAACCACGCGGGTGTTGGCTTCAACGCGGATGGTTTATTGTCCGTTCCCAAGGGCTTCCTCGAGCCCGAGCTACTCACGAAAGCGCATTCGAAAGGTGTGAAGGTTCTTCTTCTCATCGGCGGCGACTTTCCCGGGGTTGAGGCTAACGGCACCCTGCTGACTTTGATCGAGAAACTTACCGCCTTCGCCGCGAAACACAACTACGACGGGTTCGACATCGACTGGGAATATCCCGCGTCCACGCAGGATCGGGACTTTCTTGTGGAACTCATGGCGGGACTCCGCGCTACGAACTCCGACTACGTTCTTTCCATTGATGCCGCGCCCTGGGGCGGATACGGTTACGATCTCGATCAGTTGAAACACTCGATCAACTATTTCAATATCATGATGTACGACTGCGCTGGCCCGTGGACCGATGACGGCCAGCTCAATGCGCCGATTTTTTGGGATCCGAACGATCCCCAGCCCTGGGAGTGCCAACCGGGAGGCAGCGACCACGATGCCGCCGAAATATTTCTCGCGAATGTCCCACCCAAGCAACTGAACATGGGAACGCCGTTTTATGGCTATTTCTACAGGAACGTCAGCGCGCTATTCGGAGTTTGTCCGAACTCGTTGACTACGTCGGACGGAAACTGCGATAACTCCGTTTTGACGGAGAACTACGCGCCCTTCATCAAGGATCGGGTCAACCAACATGGATGGGAGACGTTCTACGATCCGATTGCACTGGTTCCCTATATGTTGAGAACCGATGGGAAGCCTGGCTACATTACTTATGACGACCCGGTTTCAACATATCTCCGGGTCTCATACTCCGATTGGATGCTTGGTCTGGGCGGTACCTTCATGTGGTCGCTCGATGCCGACTACGACGGCCAATCCCAAGACTTGCTGGACGCGATGTATCAAGCGACGATGAACCGAGGGCAGTAGCGCGGGGACACCCGGGGGCGCGGCTTCGAAGCGGGTTTCGAAGCAGGACCGCTCCCGCATTCTCAGAGGGTCCGCTTGACCGATGTGAGCGGCGGATGTCAAACTGTTGTTGGCAGAGATTGAGGACTTCGGGCCACAATTCTTTTCCGCAGTCGGTCTCTCGTTCGGCAGCAATGCACTCATTCTGAACCTTTTAGGACCTCTTGATTCCATGATCATTCTTGTCACCATCATCCACGTGATCGTTTGTCTGTTTCTGATTGTGGTTGTTCTTCTGCAGAGCGGCAAGGCGGGAGACATTTCGGCAGCTTTCGGAGGACAGGGCAGTCAGGCCGCCTTTGGCCCGCGCGGCGCAGCCACGGCGCTCTCCAAAGCGACAACCATTTCCGCGGTTCTTTTCATGCTGACTTCAATCACGCTTTCCATCAATGCAATTAAGCAAGGCGGCGCCAAGTCAGTGCTGCAGGGCGTGAAATCCGCGCCAGTTAAGACCCAGCCAGCCACTCCTGCGCCAGCGCCCGCAAGCCCCCCTACGCAGAAATAAACTGAATTCCCAGGAACCAACGATCGCGGGTGCGGTACCCCGGACCCCGCCGTACAGGTTTTGCCGTAATTGTATTTCCCTCATGCGGGTGCTACCATCCGATTGTCGGCACTTATAAGCCGGGAGGTATCCGCTATGTCGGATCGCGAAAGCAGCAACAGCTTTGTGTGGTTCCTGGCCGGGCTGGGTTTGGGCGCGGTAGTCGGAGTTCTATACGCGCCGCGGCCGGGCAGCGAGACGCGGGACGTGCTCCGCTCTCGAGCCGAAGAGGGGCGCGATTACATGCGCAGCCGGGCGCGCGACGCCCGCAGCCAGGCTTCGGAATGGGTCGATCGCGGACGCGACGCCGTGAATCAGCAAAAGGAACAGTTCCGCGCTGCCTACGAGGCCGGTAGACAGGCCTATCAGGAAGCTACGACCGAGACCGGAGCACCGAAGAGCCTGTAAGTCTCTTGGCGCCGGCGGTCCGGGTCGGGAGAGCGCACTATGGAAAACCTTACTGTATTCGTCGCCCTGACCGGAGCCGCAGTGGCTCTGCAGGCTGGGGTTCTCGTCGCCTTGTATGTGGCCATGCGCAAGAGCAGCGCCCGCATGGAAGCTCTGGCCGTTGAAGTCAAGACCAAAGCTCTGCCTACGCTCGAAACAGCGCAAGCCATGCTGGCGGAGCTCCGCCCCCAACTCACGGTAATCGCCGACAACTTGACGGAGACTACGCACTCCATACGTTCGCAGGTGGAACGCGTGGATGCAACGGTGAATGACGTTGTGGATCGGGCGCGTCTGCAAATCATCCGCGCCGATGAACTGCTCAGCCGCACGCTTGACCGCGTGGAAGAGACTTCTGACATGGTGCACAACACCGTGGTCTCACCGGTACGACAATTCGCCGGTGTGATTCAAGGCGTCACGGCGGGAATCGAGTTCCTGCTCGGCAACCGCGGCCGCAAGAGCGGGCGCGAAGCTCGGCGGCCCGTGCCACAGGACGAGATGTTCATCTGAGATTTTTGATTGCTGATCTTCAATTGCTGATTCCGATCTTTAACCGCCCGCAACTGCCCGTTTAGGTCAGCCATCCATAATTCCCCCATGCGATATCTGGTTCGAGCCCGCGTTAAACCCGGCCGCGAAGGCGATCTGCTGCAGGCCATCGAGAACGAAACCCTCGGGCAAGGCTCGGTTGCCGAAGGGGAATATCTCCGCAACATGAGCGCAGCGCGGGTTTGTGAAGACCAGACCGTGCGCTGGGTGGAAGTCTGCTACTGCCCTACGCCTCTGCAGGAAGAACGGCCCTACTGGGAAAAATATTTCGACCTGACGCGAGTGCAGCACGCGCACGACCGGCGCAAGTGCCGCGACGAAAACGGCAGCGAACCATGGGCGTGTGGAGATTGCGACTGCACGGCAGGGTTGGAGCAGAGGTTGAAAGCCTCAGGCGTGCCTTTTCGCAGCTCACTGTGCGCAAAGAAAAGACAAGGTGTCTGATAGATCAAAGAGCATCGAGGAAATCTCCGCGGTAATGAGTGACTCGGCGACGTCCCCTCCGGTTTATTTTGGCTTCTCCGAAGGCGCTATCTGAACCTGTATTGCGTGAAGATTGTCAGATTTTGAGGTGTCGACCGAAACTACTGCAAGACTGCCATTCGCATCGCGCATTTGAATGGTTTGCGTGGCCTGCGCTCCGGAACCGCCAGTTCGCACGGAGTCGGTCGTGAGTATAGTCACTCGCAGCCCTCCGCCCGGGTCGCCGGGGTCAGGCTGTTCCACTTGGCGTCCGGTGTTTTGCTGACCGGTTGCGCTCGTTCTTTGCGTGGTGGTTGAGCGTTCAACCAGATGAAGGCTTCCGTCCTGGGCCGCCCCTGGAACATCCACGGAATATCTTTCCACTGTACCGCTCTTTTCCGCTGAACCGTCGGATTCCTTGCTCACGGTGCGAGATACTTCGCTCAGCTTGCCATCGGCATCCGGACGGGAGACGCGCTCCTCTGTGCTCCGATTCTTTCCGTCTCGCGTCGTAGTAGCTTCCTTGACTTCGCTGACTTGCCAGTTGCCGTTGAGATCGGGTAGCAGCGTGGTCTTTTGCGATGCAACCATGTCATTCCCTGTCTGCTGACTGCGCTCCTGCACCATCATCGCTGGAGCCAGAGCGCCGTCGGAGCCTGGCAGCATCACCGTGGTCTTCGTCTCCTCCACATCCTTCCCAGTCTTTTTCGTCTCCTCGATTTCGCGCTGAACCACCTGCAGGTTGCCGTCAGCATCTGGATTCGAGGTCGAACGGACAACGGAAGAGTCACCGCCGGCTCGCGTGTGCCTTTCTTCTTCCGTTACCTGCACGAGTGTTTTTGCGCCATCGGCATCGCGACCAAAGGTGCGCGTCGCGGTTCGCACCGTGGTCGAATCCACCCGTACAGTCGTTTTCTCGATATCCTGGTACGGTTCGAAATCTCCATCAGCGCCACGGCGCTGGATTGATTCACTGTCTACCGCGCGATTTCCGCTCTGGGTGTGGCTTTCGACAGTGCGCGTCGGATTCGCACTGCCATTTTGCGAATCGGCGGTGCTCGTCCAGGACTTGCTCGCGACGTCTGCTTGGGAGTCGGATGTTTGCGCGCTAATTGCGATACCCGAAGACAAATATGCTCCGACTGCTAGCAGCACGATTCGGGCCAGACACGCAACCGGTGACAGGCGAGTGCAGCCGTCTCCAGACTTACGACCGCCGCGCGCAGACCGCCGAACCCCATTCAGGTCGCAAATGCCCGCTCCCGGCATATCTACAATTCTCCTCTTGTGGACATTCGATGTCCAGTCAACGACCGCCAGTTAGCTTTTGGCCGGAGCACTTATGAAAGTGTGGTGGCGCGGAGTCCGGGTCCATTTTAAACTCAGGTAATCCTTCGACCATGACAGACACTTACAAGCTGACGCGCGAAGCGCTTCTGGACGCGGCGCGAACCACGATAGCGGCAGTCGTGTCTATGCTGCTGGCTCGCATGCTAAAGCTTCCCGAATATTACTGGGCACCCATCTCCGCTATCGTCATTATTGAATCGACCATCGATCCGAGAACCTTGTCGTGGCAGCGGTTTGCGGGAACGGCCCTGGGAGCCGCACTAGGAGCATTGATCGCCACATTCTTTCCCTCGAACGCGCTGGTCTATGCAGCCGCGATTTTCTTGTGCGGAGTGTTCTGTGCGCTTCTCCGGCTGCGCGGCGCTTACCGTTTTGCAGCCATTACTCTCAGCATCGTTCTTTTAGTCGCGCACCAACGTCCCGCGTGGATCGTAGCTTCGCATCGCTTCCTGGAAGTGTCGTTGGGAATCGGTGTGGGACTGGTCGTAGCCGAACTGTGGCCTCGTCGCGCGTGATCGGCTACGCGATCCAGGCGCCGCCGACAACGATCTCGCCGTCGTAGAACACCGCCGCCTGGCCGGGAGTAATGGCTCGCTGCGGCTGATCGAAGGTGACGAGAACCTCGTCGTCGCCGACCCTTTCGAGTATGCCAGGAGCAGGCTCGTGGCGGTGCCGAATTTTCACCGACACTTGCATCGGCTCGCGCAGGTTATCGACTGAGATAAGGTTCACGCGGCGCGCTCGCAGCGTCCGCGAATAGAGATGCTCATCGCCACCAACCACGACCTGCTTGTCGGCTCCGTTAATCTGAATCACATACAGCGGGGATCCGGTCGCCACACCCAAGCCCTTGCGCTGGCCAACAGTGAAGTTGTGAACGCCGCTGTGCTCGCCGATCACTTCCCCGCTCGCGGTCACCAACTCGCCCGCAGTGTCAGGCAGAGCCTCGCCACTCTCGGTGAGATAGGCGTCGATGAAACGCTTGTAATCGCCGCCGGGCACAAAACAGATTTCCTGTGAGTCCGGCTTCTCGGCCAGAGCCAGACCTTGCGTGCGCGCCAGCTCTCGAACTTCTGGCTTGGTCATGCCGCCCAGTGGAAAGAGCGTGCGGCTGAGCTGCTCCTGCGTCAAGCCGAAGAGAAAATATGTCTGGTCCTTGCTGCGGTCGGCGGGACGCTTGAGCAGCCATCGTCCCCTTGCATCGTCGTACTCCACGCGGGCGTAATGGCCGGTGGCGAGGCAGTCGGCGCCGATCTGCTGCGCGACGACGAGCAGCTGATCGAACTTCAAGTGATTGTTGCACAGGCTGCAGGGGATGGGCGTGCGTCCCGAAAGGTATTCGGCGACGAAAGGACGCACGACATCACGCTCGAAACGCTCTTCGTGATTCACTACGTAATAGGGAATGCCGATGTGCTCCGCCACGCGGCGGGCATCGTAAACATCGTCGAGCGAGCAGCAGCGTCCGGTTACCTGCTCGGGCATGCCTTCGTGTCCGGCCAGCCGCCGCTGGTTCCAGAGCTGCATGGTCAGCCCGATGACGTTGTGTCCCTCGGCGCGCAACATGGCTGCAACCGCGGAGGAGTCGACTCCGCCCGACATGGCTACGGCAATGGTCTTCGGATTTGTCATTCTTAAGAGTGAACAGACTGCTTTCGATATGCCGGCGACAACTCCCGCAACCGCGCAACTGTTTCCGGCACCAGCGCCAAAGCGATGTCGATGTCGTCTTCCGTGTTCTGCTTGCCCAAACTGAAGCGAATGCTGGCCCGCGCCCGATCGGCTCGCAGCCCCATCGCCATGAGCACGTGGGATGGATCGATTGCACCCGAGGAGCATGCCGCGCCTGTGGAAACTGCCAGGCCTTTGAGGTCAAGGGAAATAACCATCGCCTCGCCCTCGATATGATCGAAATAAATGTTCGTCGTGTTCGGGACGCGAGCAGCGCCGTTGCCGTTTACCCCGGCATCTTCCACCTGAGACAGAATTCCCCGCTGCAGGCGATCTCGCAATAGGGGCATCTTCTTATCGTCACCGCGCTCGAAGCCTTGCATTGCCACCTCCGCAGCTTTTCCCAGCGCAACGATTCCAGGAACATTCTCGGTTCCGGCGCGGCGCGAGCGTTCATGCCTTCCGCCGTAGAATAGCGGCCGAAGGCGCGTCCCTTTGCGCACGTAGAGCGCGCCCACGCCCTGCGGTGCGTGCATCTTGTGGCCGGAAATCGATAGCGCATCACAGCCTATCCGCTTCACGTCAATCGGAACCTTGCCCGCGGCCTGCACTGCGTCCGTGTGGAAATAGACATCGGCCTCGGCGGCAATCTTTCCAATCTCGTCCATTGGCTGCAGAACTCCAGTTTCGTTGTTGGCCATCATGATCGAAATCAGTTTACTGTCGGGCCGCAACGCGCGTCGCACATCATCCGGATCCACCAGCCCACAGCCATCCACCGGCACATAGGTAACTTCGCAACCGGTTTCCTCCAGATGCCTGCAGGCGTGAAGTGCGGCATGGTGCTCGATGCCGGAAGTAACAATGTGGTCGCCCGGGCCGGTCAATCCAGCAATAGCCAGATTGTCGCCTTCCGTGCCTCCGCTGGTGAAGACAACCTCCGACGCCCGGCAGCCAAGGAGTGCCGCCAGCGAATCCCGCGCCCGCTCGACCGCAGCCCGCGTCTCCTGACCATGGTGGTGGATCGACGACGCATTGCCGAAGTGCTCGCCAAAATAGGGACGCATGGCTTCGAACACTTCCGGCAGAACCGGCGTGGTGGCGTTATTGTCGAGGTAGATCCGGGGCATAGCGCTCACTCTTCCATTCTAGCTGAGGAGCGCGTGGTTGGGCACTTGGACGGCTGCTATCGCTTTTCCATCGCCACGTAATGATTGGGATAGTCCGGCCCCAGATACTCAGCACGCGGGCGAATCAGGCGATTATCATCGAGTTGTTCGATGACGTGTGCTGCCCACCCGCTGATGCGGGAAACCGCAAATACCGGAGTGAACATATCTTCATCGATCCCCAAGACGTGGTAGGTAGAAGCGGAATAGAAGTCTACGTTGGCGTTCAGTTTCTTCTCTGCCTTCACGAACTGCTCGATCTTTTCTGACATCTCATACCACTGAGGTTGCCCGCTGGACCGGCCGAGATCGCGGGACATCGCACGCAAATGCGTGGCTCGCGGATCTTCGGTGTGATACACACGATGACCGAAGCCGGGAACTTTCTTTTTTTCGGCCAGCATGTTGCGGACGTGATCGACTGGGTCGGTTTTCTTGCTATCGATCGATTGCAGGATGCGGAAGACCGCTTCGTTGGCCCCGCCATGCAGCGGACCTTTCAGCGTGCCAATTGCCGATGTGATCGCCGAGTGCATGTCAGACAAGGTCGCCGCCGTAATCCGAGCCGCGAATGTAGAGGCATTCAGTTCGTGGTCGGCATGCAGGATCAGGGCAATATCGAGCGCCCGCTCTGCCGTGGCAGAGGGCTTGGCTCCATTCAACTGCAGCAGGAAATTGGCAGCATGCGACAGCGAACGATCGGCCTCGACGTAAGGTTTGCCCTTGCGAATCCGGTCATAAGCGGCAACAATCATCCCGATCTGCGAAGTGAGCCGGATGGCTTTTCGTATATTCGCATCGTGATCGTTTTTCTTCTCATCGGCGTCGTAAAAAGCCAGCGCGGAGACCGCAGTGCGCAAAACGTCCATGGGCAGAGCCGACTTGGGTGCGGTGTGCAAAAACTGGATGATCGCCGGGTCCAGCCGGCGCTCTTCGGCCAGACGCTCCTGCAAACCCTTCAGCTCGCTGCGATTCGGCAAATGTCCAAACCAAAGCAAGTAGCAGGTCTCCTCGAACGTGGAGTGGTCGGCCAATTCGTGAATGTCAATGCCACGATAGGCAAGAACGCCGCGGTCGCCATCGATGTAGCAAATGCTGGAATTGGTGGCAACAATGCCTTCCAAGCCTTTCGGGGCAGGAGCGCTGGTCACGCTGGACATATTCTCTCGCTTAATTGAATTGATTACCGTTGCCGAACCGCGCCAGGGGGTGCGCGGGGCATGCAACTTTCTGTTATACGCCAAAGGAGGGCTCCGATTCCACACGCTGCCCTGACTTTGGTTAATGGCATCGTCAAACGCAACCACCATCCTCATCTTTCAGCGCATTGCGGCACGCGTTTTGCCACCGCCTCCGCTCGCAGCGTATAGTAAAAGGTCTGCCTATGGCTCGCCGAGGACCCCGTAATCGCTCGTCATAATCCCTCCCGGAGGAAATCCTAATGAAGCGCTTTTTCTCGATTTGCCTTGCCTTGTCCTTTCTTCTTTCTACTACTGCTTCAGCCGACGAGGGCATGTGGCTGTACAACAAGGCTCCGAAGGATCAGATCAAGGCCAAGTATGGCTTTGAGTTGACACAGCAGTGGCTGGATCATGTACGGCTGTCGTCGGTGCGGTTTAACAATGGGGGCTCAGGCTCGTTCGTTTCCGCGGACGGCTTGACCTTCACCAACCACCACGTTGGCGCGGCCTGTGTGCAGCAACTTTCTACCGCCGATCGCGACTATCTCAAAACCGGCTTCTACGCCAGGACTCAGGCCGAAGAAGCCAAGTGCCCGAATCTCGAACTGAACGAGCTGGTCGGGATCGAGGACGTAACCGACAAAGTGAACGCCGGCGTGAAACCGGAAATGTCAGTCGCCGACGCGGGGCAGGCCCAGCGAGCGGCCATGTCGCAGATCGAAAAAGACTGTGCAACTTCGACCGGGTTGCGCTGCGACGTGGTTACCTTTTACTCTGGCCAGGTTTATAACCTCTACAAATATAAGAAGTACACGGACGTGCGCCTCGTGTTCGCACCGGAGTTCGACGCCGCGTTCTTCGGCGGCGATCCCGACAACTTCACTTATCCACGCTACGACCTCGACATCACCTTCTTTCGCGTATACGAAGACGGCCATCCCGCGCACCTCGACAACTATTTACGATGGTCGCGCACTGGCGTAAAAGATGGCGATTTGATTTTCGTTTCCGGCCACCCCGGCAGTACCAGCCGACAGCAGACGTTCGCTCAATGGGAGTTCACGCGCGACGTGGCCTATCCTTGGGTTCTGGACAGTTTGCAGCGCCACATCGCCCTGCTGCAGGACTTCAGCAAGCAGTCGCAAGAGAACGCCCGCATCGCACAGGAGGATCTCTTCTCGTGGCAAAACTCGCAGAAAGCTATTGCCGGATATCAGTCCGGGCTGCTCGATCAGACCATCATGAACACGAAGTCTGGCGATGAAGCCAAACTCCGGGCGTATTACAAAACGAATGCCAAGAATGCCGGCATGCCTGATCCCTGGGATGAAATTGCACAGGCCATGAAACTGGAACGCGACATCTATCCCCAGCTCACCTATTTGGAGCGTCTGCGCGGCTTTGTACTGGGATCTTCAGGATTGCCCGTGATAGCACGCACACTGGTGCGGTCTGCAGAGGAGAAACCGAGGCCCAATGCGGACCGCCTGCGCGAATTTCGCGATTCCACGCTGCCTTCACTGGAACAGCAGTTGTTCTCAACCGAGCCGATATACAAGAACCTCGAAACCGTGATTCTGGCGGATTCTCTGGCTGAAATGCAGGAGAAACTGGGCAAGGACGACCCCGACGTCCAAAAAGTATTGAACGGCAAGACTCCAGCCGAAGCCGCGAAAGACATGGTCGCCGGCACCAAACTGGATGACGTGGCCGTTCGCAAGCAGCTGTACGAAGGCGGTGAAGAGGCAATCGCCGCCAGCACGGACCCGCTCATCGTTGCCATGAGAGCCATCGAACCTGATGCTCTCGCCGCACGCAAGCAATTCGACGACAAGATCGACTCAGTCGTTCGCCGCGACGGCGCACTCGTCGCCAAAGCCCGCTTTGACCAGAGTGGCTTTGCCCAGCCTCCGGATGCAACCTTCACCCTTCGCCTGAGTTATGGCGCGGTGAAAGGCTACAAGGAAAATGGGAAGGACATTCCATACTTCACGACCATGGGCGGCGCCTTTGAACATGCGGCTGAGCACAATAACCAGCCGCCCTATAACCTGGCGGAAAGCTGGATCAAGATGAAATCCAACCTGAATTTGAAAACTCCGCTGAACCTCGTATCCACTCCTGACATCATCGGAGGCAGCTCAGGTTCACCCATGGTCAACAAAGAGGGCGAGGTGGTGGGCATCGTCTTCGACGGGAACATCGAGTCGCTGCCTTGGAACTTCGCTTACAGCGACGTGCA
Source organism: Candidatus Sulfotelmatobacter sp. (assembly GCA_049512915.1). GTDB lineage: Bacteria > Acidobacteriota > Terriglobia > Terriglobales > Acidobacteriaceae > Sulfotelmatobacter. The sequence continues at coordinate 28,322 of JBEKWP010000040.1, read as the reverse complement.
GGGCCGAGGTGTGTCCGTGGACTCCCGCGGGATTCAAGAAGCGCTGCGGAAGATATATGGTGCCAGCGCACTGGCTGACGAACTTCTGAGCGCTAAAAGAGATGCAGCGGCAGCTAAGTAGCAAGTCGCGAGCCGCGAATCAGGCCGGCCAAATGCTTAACGCAGTCTTACTCAGAATCTGGTTCTGAAGTCCCTGATCCAGAGGCAGTGCGCGGAATTCATCAAGATTCTTCTTAATGTCCGGCACTCCCGGACCCGGCCAGTCTGTGCCGAACAGAGTCTTGCCGGCGATTTCCTCAAGGCGCGGGAAGTACTTGAGCAAAGTCTTAGGCGGAATGCCGCTGATGTCGAGATAGACGTTGGGGTGGCGGCGAATCAAAAAGAATGCGGTCTGCATCCAGAGCGGACGGCCGCCGTGCGCCAGCAGGATTTTGAGCCTGGGAAAATCGACCGCAACATCATCCACATAAATGGGATCGCCATATTTGTTGCGCGCTCCGGGAAAGATTGACGTTCCCGTATGAAACATAACTGGCACGCCGTTGGCTTCAGCAGCGCGGTAAATAATCTCCAGTTCCTTCACGCCGTTCAGGTAGTCGTTAGGGAACAGAAGCTGGTGCGGAGGATGAATCTTGATCATGCGGATTCCCAACCGAAGAATCTGCTCCATATCGGCCAGAACATTCGTTGTATGCCGCGGATGCAGACTGCCGCATGAGAGCAACCGCTTGGGATCTTCCTTCACGTAATCCGCAATGAATTGATTTACGCCGTTGGTGAAGCCGATCACCTCCGGCGCAACATAGTTGATCAGCACCGCGCGGTCAATACCGCAGACGTCGAGATATTTCAGGAATGCCTTGGGCGAGCGGCAGAACTCGGCAATCTGCTCGAAGTTCGGCCGCTTCTTTTTCATCAGTTCCAGCGCCTGCGGTTTAAACATCTCCAGCGGCGAGATGTGGATGTGGCAGTCTGTGATCATTCGATCGGATTCACTCGCGTGTCCACCGCTTCAATAAACCGGTACAGTGCCGTCCACGCGCCGCGACCAGGCATCGATGCCGCCCCGCATGGATTGCGCCTTCTCGAATCCCTGCTGCCGCAGCCACGCAGTCACGTTCATCGAGCGCACGCCGTGATGGCAAACTACCACGATGTGATCCTCCGGATCCAACTCCTGATGCGCGCGGGAGGGGACGTCTCCCATCGGCACCAACTTCGCCCCAGCCATGTGCACCGTTTTGAATTCCCAGGGCTCGCGCACATCGAGCAGGGTGAACTCCTCGCCCTGATCGAGCTTCATCTTCACTTCTTCGGGCGTGATCTCGTAGTCCATGCTCTCATCGCCGGTTCTACTTCCCTGTCCACTTGGGCGCACGCTTCTCGATAAAAGCGCGTATGCCTTCCTGTGCGTCCGCCGTCTTCATCAACTCCTCGAGATAAATCTTCTCAGCCCGCGCCAGGCCCTTGTCGAAATGTACCGCATCCCATGCGTAGATCGCTTTCTTGGTGACCGCCAACGCCACAGGGCTCAGCCTGAGCAGTTCGTGAGCGGTTCGATCAACTGTGGAATCCAGCTCCTCGTCAGGGACAGCGCGATTCGCCAGTCCCATCTCCGCCGCCTCGGCGCCGCTAATCATCCGCCCGGTCAGAATCAACTCGGAGGCCCCCTTCTGCCCGACCAGCGCGGCCAACGCCGTGCACGCCACCGGTGGATAACAGCCCAGCTTGATCTCTGGAAATCCCCATTGTGCCGACGCGGTTGTGCATACAACGTCACAAACCATCGCCACCTCCGCACCACCACCCAGGCAGTGCCCGCGCACGGCTGCGATTGTCACCTTCTTGCTGGCGACCAGGGCCCGAATCACCGCGTGAAACTTGAGCAGCATCGTCTCGATTTTGTCAGGAGTGTGCGCTGCCACATCAACGCCCGCCGAAAAGCCGCCGCCCTCGCCGCTGAGTATGATGATCGAAACATCCGAACGGGCTTCGATCTCTGCGAGCGCCTGCGTCAATTCCTCCATCATCGGAAGATCGATGACGTTCAGCGGCGCATGGTTCAATGCAAGTCGCGCCACTGGCGGACGGAGGTTATAAGCAATCCGTCCAAAAGTCGTCGTAACAGTTGTAACGGTCATTCGATCAAGTTCGTTCTTCGCTGTCCCGGCTTCCAACTACAGATTGATGGCTGACTTCCTGACCTCACCAATGCTGGCCAGCGGATCGCGCGCACCAGTCTTCTCCGCAATCCACTTCTTCTCGGTGCCGATGATCTCCAACAGCAGCTTCTTGTCTTCCGCGGATGGCATATAGTCCTTCAGGTGTTCTGCATAAGTGCGGTCGTCAAGCTCTTCGCCACTTTGCGCGTGGAACTTCTGCCCCGCCCAGTGACCAATCTCACGATTGAATTTGATGTGCGGCGCATACAGTTTCGGTTGCCCCGGCTTCAAAGAGACATTGAATCGCTCAATCAGGCCCGCCACCTCGTCGCGATACAGGTTGCGGTTGTAATCGTTCAAATCGTCAAGGTCAGGAGCGTGCTCGTTCTTGGGCTCGTCATATCTTCCCTTCACTCCCCAGACGTAGGCCCAGTGCGCCGACGAGGAATGGTCGGTGCCAAACAGATCGTAAGAACTTGAAATCCACTTGTTGAGATACTTCTGGATCAGCCAGCCTGGAATCACACCCGCTTCCACAATGCGCCGCAGGCCGTCGTTACCGGTGCCCATGTGAAACGCCTCTTCGCGCAGCATGTAGGACATCGACCGTCCCAGCGGCGCGAAGGCTGAATACTTCAGCATCTGTAACTGAAACTTTCCGTCGCGATCGACGAAGTCAGTGTAGGTAAAGAAGTCCATCCAGTTGTCGACATCGACGTTGAAAGCGCCAAGCAACCGCTTGTTCTCGAAAGCGCGGCGCTCCAGCATTTTCTGCGCCTCGACCTTCCCTGAATATCCGAAATGATCCACCAGCAAGGCGCACATCTGCCAGCCGTGGCGCATCTCTTCAATCATGACGCGCGTGATGGCACGCCGATCCCAGTCAGTCGGCGCATTCTCCAGAAGGTTGCGCTGCTGCTCGACGCTGGCAAACTCAGTATCGCCCTGATAAACGATCATATTCATCAGCGCGTCGCGCATTTGCTGCGTCGGCATCTGGCGCAGGTTCTCCCACTTGCGCCGCCCCTTGTACGACCCGAATTCGATCTCTTCGGTATCGATCGCGCCATAGAGCGTGTCGAAGTGAAAGGCCTCAATGTCCGCCGTGTTGACGCCAATGTCCTTGCGCCAATCGTTAAACATGCCTTCCCAATCACTGAAGGTTCCGATCTTCGCTACTTTGCCCGGCATAGCTACCTCGATCTGATGACAACGGTACGACTACTTAGCTTTGAAAACCGCGGGCCGCTTCTCCACGTAGGCAGCCAAACCTTCCTTCGCATCTTCGCTCTGGAACAGGATCTGCTGGTTCTCGCGCTCGACCGCCAGCGCCGACTCCATAGGAATTTCCCATCCGGTCTGCACCGCGCGCTTAATCCGTCCCACGGCCTTGGCGGCCTTATTCGGAGGACAAAACTGCCTAGCATACTCCATCATGTTCTCCATGAAGCCATCGCGCTCGTAAATGTCGTTGATGATGCCAAGTTCCTGCGCCTCTTCGAACGAGAACGTATTGCCCGTGACCATCAACTCGATCGCCTTGCTCTTGCCCACCAGCCGCGAAAGCCGCTGCGTGCCCCCGGTGCCCGGAAGCACGCCCAGATTCACTTCTGGCAATCCGATCTTGCCGGCATCTTTGCGCGCGATCCGGATGTCCGCAGCCATTGCAATCTCAAGCCCCCCGCCCACACAGTGGCCATTGATCGCCGCAATCACCAGCTTGGGCGTGTGCTCGAGCCGCAACAGCATTTCGTTGGCGTGCAAACAGAAGTAATACTTAAAGGTCGGATCGACGCTTGACAGCATCTTGATATTCGCGCCCGCGGAAAAAAACTTGTCCCCAGCCCCGGTCAGCAAAATGACGTAGACGTCATTCTCCATGCGCGCGCGCAGGATTGCCTCATCGAGCTGCCGGTTCATTTCGTAGGTGTAGGTGTTGGCTGGCGGATCGCACATTTCGATCACTGCTACGCCGCCGTCCTTTCGGTAGTTGACAAGCTGTTTGGTGGATTCGCCGGCAGCCGGCTGCGTTGTAGTAGCCATATCGGTAGCTCCTTGCTTTCTTTCTAGATCTTGACTTTGTCCATCTATTATCTCTCTGTCATACCGGGCGAAGCGAGGAATCTGCTTTCGCCGGCACCCGTTGCGAACCCAGCTTCAGCGCACGCCCTTGCGCGCCTTGGCACCGTTTGTTACACCACGCAGAAAGATCGCGCTCATCTCGCTTGCGAGTTGGTCGGCATCAGCATCGATCCGCGAGTTGTGCCACGTATAGATCCAGTTCATCATGCCGAACAGACTCAGCACCGCGATGCGCGTGGAGAAGTCCAATCCGCGAACACGTTTCAATTCATCGAGCAATCCCACACAGATTCGATAGTACTCGCGCTTGATCGCCGCTACTTCTGAAGCGAACCCATTCTTCAGTGCCTCGGCCTCGTGCGTCAGGACCTTCATGCTCGCCGGATGGGCCAGGAAATATTCCAGATGATTCATGATGAAGACACGGATTTGCTGCTCCGGATGGCTCACCCCCTCCAGTCGCGACTTTAGCCGCTGCACGATGGTTGTAAACGTATGCTTCTGGATAAGAAAGAGCAGCCGCTCCTTAGACTCGAAGTAGTAGTAAAGCCCGGCCAGCGACATGCCGCTGGCGCGCGAAAGATCGCGCATCGAAGCCCCCTCATATCCCTTCTCGCAGAACACGTCGGTGGCGTGGCTGAGAATTTGCGCCAGTCGCCGGTCAAAGCGCGTGGCTGTCGGGGGTGCGGAGCGATGCCGGCGCGCTGAAACTCGGGCCGCTGTTGAAGGGCTCCCCATAAAGACGGTAATTCGAACGTTCGTTCGAACTAGTCTACGCCAATCCGGGGTCAGATCACAAGTGTCAAGATTGTCAGTTCCTCACATCCGCCAGCAGCCGCTCAATCTCGCCCTTAGCTTCGCCTGTAAGCGGCAGCAGCGGCAGTCTCGCCGGGCCGCCAAAATAGCCGTTGAAATCCATGCCAAACTTCACGCCGGGAATGCCGAGGTCGCCAACCACCCGCTGCGCTGCCAATGCGATGCGCTCCTGCTTCAGCCGCGCCAGCTCGGCGTCACCCTCTTTCCACGCCGCGTAAATCTCGTAACATGACGTTGGTGAAAGACAGGCAAAGGCAAGAATCGCTCCCACCGCCCCGGCATCGAGCGACGGATGCAGCTTCTGTGCCGCCCCCACCAGCACCTGGAATCCCGCTTCCTTCTGGCGCGTCTTCAGTTTGCCCACCATCGAGACTCCCGCGGACGAAGGCTTCGCCAAAGGCAGAGACGAAGACCCGCCCGCCAACACTCCGACCTGCACCAGTTCTCCGCCTTCTCCACTCGAGCCCGCAGTCGCAGCCGTCAGCATCCGCGGCGTTACTGCTTCAAATGTCTCGGTCACCGTGGCGCTGCGCTGGATGTGCCGCGTCCCTTCCACCATCCTGCGAACCTTTTCCACGTCGCCACTCGATTCCTTGATGCCGATCAGATTCGGATGCTCCGCCAGTTCAATCACGAGTTCGGCGGGAATGTCGTAGCCCGTAGCCTGCGGAAAGTTGTAAATGATAACCGGCAGCGGCGAACGATCCGCCACGGTACGGTAAAACGCCAGAATGCTGGCCGCGTCCATCTGCTTCTTGTAGTAATGCGGTGTGCGCACCATGGCAATGTCGTAGCCCAACTCGGCAGCGTATTCGGTGAGCCGCAAAGTCTCGATCGCCGACTCGACTCCGGTGCCCGCGATCAAGACCTTGTTGGGAGCCGCCGCCTCGCGTGCGGTTTTCAGCACATCCCGCCGCTCCTGGTCAGAGAGCAGGATCGCCTCGCCAGTCGAACCCAGCACAACAATGCCGGCGCAGGGCGTGCGCGAATAGCGCTCAACGTTGCTTTCGAGTTTCTTGAAATACACATTGCCGTCGGGATAAAACGGCGTCGTTATGGGAGGGAAAATACCGTGAAGTAACACAGGAACCTCGCGCACACATTATTACACGCGACCGAACCGCGATATAGGATCTACCGGCTCTTTTCCGCCCGCTCCGCGTGCAACTGTTGCAGCGCGCGGATATTCACTTCGCCGCGCTGCAAGGCAGCAATTCCCTCGGCCGCGGCCCTGGCAGCCGAAAGCGTCGTAATGGTGGGAATGCGCGCCATCACCGCTGCGCGCCGGATCGCCTTCTCGTCGAACCACGGCTCCAGCCCCGTGGGAGTGTTGACGATCAGATGAATGCGCTGGCCCTTGATCAAATCCACCACGTTAGGACGGCCCTCTTTTACCTTGTAGACGCGCTCCACTTTCATTCCGGCGGCTTCGATCACGTCCCCGGTGCCCGAAGTAGCGACCAGCTTGAAGCCCATCTCCACAAACTTGCGAGCGAGGTCGGCAACATTGCGCTTGTCATGGTCCGTGACGCTAAGGAACACCGTCCCCTGCGTCGGCAACTTCTGGCCTGCCGCTAACTGCGCCTTGGCGAAGGCTTCTCCGAAACTGTCGCCCACGCCCATCACTTCGCCGGTCGATTTCATCTCCGGGCCTAGCACTGTATCCACGCCAGGAAACTTGCTCCAGGGGAACACCGGCGACTTCACGTAGTAACAGCTCCCCGTGTCGAGATCGGCGCGCCGGTCGATATTCTCCGGCAGGAATTCTCGCAGCTTGCGCCCTGTCATCAATCGCGCCGCAATCTTCGCCATGGGCACGCCTGTGGCCTTCGAAACATAGGGCACTGTGCGCGAGGCGCGCGGGTTCACCTCCAGCACGTAGACTTTTCCGCCCTCCGCGCTCCCCGATCCGCCGTTGCCGCGCGGAATCGCGAATTGAATGTTCATCAGCCCAATCACTTTCAGCGCCCGCGCCAGCTTGAAGGTGTAGTCGCGCATGCAGTCCATCTGCGCTTGCGGAATATCCACCGCCGGCAACACGCAGGAAGAGTCGCCGGAGTGAATCCCGGCCTCCTCGATGTGTTGCATAATTCCACCAATCACCACGTCTTCGCCGTCCGAGAGCGCGTCCACGTCCACTTCAACCGCATCTCGCACGACCGATTCTTCGTCGTAGGCGATCACCATGGCGCGCCCGCCGAGTACATACGAAGGGCGCACTACTACGGGATATCCGACCTGCTTCGCTCCCTCAATGGCTTCTTCCAGTGAGGTCGCCATCACTCCCGCAGCCTGCGGAATGTTCAATTCTCCCAGCAGCTTGTTGAAGTGCTTGCGATCTTCAGCCAGATCAATTGACTCCGGCGACGTGCCGATGACATTCACGCCCGCGGCCTTCAGCGGCAATGCCAAGTTCAGTGGAGTCTGGCCGCCGAACTGCACAATCACGCCCACCGGCGCGCCTGTCGACGCTTCGTGCTGGTAAATCGCCCACACATCTTCAAACGTCAGCGGCTCGAAATAAAGCCGGTCGCTGGTGTCGTAATCGGTCGAGACCGTCTCGGGATTGCAATTGATCATGATCGTCTCGTAGCCGTCTTCATGCAGTGCGAACGAAGCATGGCAACAGCAGTAATCGAACTCAATTCCCTGCCCGATCCGGTTCGGACCGCTGCCCAGAATGATGATCTTCTTCTTGTCGGTCGGCGCAGCTTCGTCTTCGTCTTCGTACGTCGAATAAAGATATGGCGTAAAGCTCTCGAATTCCGCGGCGCAAGTGTCCACGCGTTTGTATACGGGCATCACACCGTGCTTCTTGCGCAGGTGCCGCACTTTCTCTTGCCCCTCCAGCCGCCAAACGCTGGCCAGGCGTCCGTCGGAAAACCCCATGCGCTTGGCCTCGCGCAACACCTCGGTCGGAATTGACTCGATGGGGTGCTTTTCCAGCTCAAGCTGCATGTCGTTGATCTCTTTGAGCTGATAGAGAAACCACGGATCCATCGAAGTCATCTTCGCAATCTGCTTCACTGTGTGTCCCTGCCGCAAAGCGTACTGCACATAAGCGAGCCGCTCGGGATGTGGCGTCACCAGCCGTTGCGTCAGGATCTTAGGCTCGATCTTCGCGCCGCCCACGCGCTTTCCCGTATCGAGCGAGCGCACACCCTTCATCAGCGCTTCCTTGAAGGTGCGGCCGATCGCCATCACTTCGCCGACGGACTTCATCTGCACCCCAAGGTTCTCGTCGGCTCCGGGAAACTTTTCAAACTGCCACTTCGGAATCTTCACCACCACGTAGTCGAGCGTGGGCTCAAAGCAAGCCGGCGTCTTGCGCGTGATGTCGTTGGGAATTTCGTCGAGCGTATAGCCCACGGCGAGTTTCGCGGCAATCTTCGCAATCGGAAATCCCGTCGCCTTCGACGCCAGCGCCGAGGACCGCGAGACGCGAGGGTTCATCTCGATCACCACCATGCGCCCCGTCTCGGGATTCACTGCGAACTGAATATTCGATCCGCCCGTATCCACGCCGATTTCGCGAATCACCGCGATCGAAGCATCCCGCATCGCCTGGTACTCGCGGTCAGTGAGCGTCTGCGCAGGCGCCACGGTAATCGAATCACCAGTGTGTACGCCCATGGGATCGAAATTCTCGATCGAACACACGATGATGACGTTGTCCTTGGTGTCTCGCATCACCTCGAGTTCGAATTCCTTCCATCCCAGCACTGACTCTTCAATCAGCGCCTCGCGCACGGGAGACATATCCAAACCGCGGCTAAGCACCTCAACCAGCTCCTCGCGATTAAAGGCGATGCCCCCGCCGGTGCCGCCCAGCGTGAACGAGGGCCGCACGATGACAGGAAAACCAATCTTGCCGGCAAACTCCAGGCCGTCCTTTGTACTGTTGACCAGCGCCGACTTGGGCACGTCGAGCCCGATCCTCTGCATCGCGTCCTTGAAAAAGAGCCGGTCTTCGGCCTTCTTGATGGCCTCGACCTTCGCGCCAATCAGGATCACGTTGTACTTTTCCAGCACGCCGCCGTCGGAAAGCTCAATCGCAAGGTTAAGGGCAGTCTGCCCACCCACCGTAGGCAGCACGGCAAAACCAGCGCCCGGCGCCATTTCCCGCTCGATCCGGATGATCTCTTCCAGATACTCCAGGGTCAGCGGTTCAATATAAGTGCGGTCGGCAATCTCCGGGTCAGTCATGATGGTCGCCGGATTCGAGTTAGCCAGCACCACTTGATAGCCCTCAGACTTGAGCGCCTTGCAGGCCTGCGTGCCGGAATAATCAAACTCCGCCGACTGCCCGATGACGATGGGGCCGGAGCCGAGAATCAGAATCTTCGAGATGTCAGTGCGTTTGGGCATTTACGATGCGATCTTTCCCGAATTGTTTTGTACCGGAGCGGAGCTTGTAGTTTCGCTTTGAGCAGGCTTGCCTTGAAAGGGCGCGGCTTCAGACGTGCCGTAAGGCCTCTCGCCTTGAAAGGGTGCGCCTTCAGGCGCGCCGTCCAAGTCCCCTACAAGAAGGGGCTTTAGCCTCTGAGGTACCGGGTCGAGCTCGACATCAACTGCCGCCGACGAATACGGATATTCCTCCACTCGTTCACACAAATGCTTACGCACCGGATTCTCTCGAATGTAATCGACGTGCCGCAAATAGTCTCCCGCGTCGCGAATGCGATGATCCGAAAATCCCCTCTGCCAAATCTCCATACTTGAGCCAAGCTCTTTCTTCGCTCGATAGGAGAACCCGCCCTTAATGAACTGAACGGCTTTCTCCAAGCTCGTCTTCGGCGTAAGCAAAACATGAAAGTGATCAGGCATTACCACGAACTCGTGCAACAGATAAGCCGACCCGCGATAGTGGTAAAGCGTATCAATGAACAAGCGAGCCCAACGTTCGTTGCGAAAGAGAGATCGCCGTTCCCAAGTTGAGGAATTCACCATATACGTTTGACCAGTGTTCGTTGCGTGCTCTCTCGTCGGTCTCATCGCTGCTCCTAGCACACCCGCGCTTCGATTCCTTCGCACTTTGAAAGGGCGCGGCTTCAGCCGCGCCGACCTTCGCTCTGTTCTCAATCCGGGCTTCAGCCCCAGAGGTTGCGTACCTCAGCGGCTGAAGCCGCAATTCTTTCTTGCCCCTTACGGCGCGCCTTGAAGGCGCGCCCTTTCAAAACTCTTTATCTCCCTTGACTTTCGCGCGCCTTTCCGGAAACAACCACGCGAGCGTGCCACCGAATACCCCGGCCTCCACAACGGTAATAGGCCAGAACCAAATGACGCGCCATAGCGGATATATCCGTAAGATGGCGACAAACGCAAGGTAGTGAATCGTTAGCAGACAGGCGAGCGCAAGCCAGAAACTCCAGTGGAACCAACGTTGTCTCGATTGCCGCACCGTGATCCAGAAGAGCAACCCAGTGAAAACCAAGAATCCGATCCAACCGCCCTTAAACCAATCGTTAATTTTGCCTGTAACACCTAGTCGAACCGTCAGTGCAAAGAACAATGCGAATACGGTGAGCGTGGCGAACGCCAAGCCGATATACAGCAACAGCCGTCGAACAACCCAAACGAGAGTTCGTCCCCTGGGCTCGGTATCCGAGACCGATGCTGTCTTCACCCTTTCCACTCCTCCATCATCCTCACGAAATCCTTGAACAGATAATGCGAGTCATGCGGTCCCGGCGCGGCCTCGGGATGATACTGCACGCTAAACAGCGGCAGGTTCCGATGCCGCAGCCCTTCCAGAGTCGAATCGTTGAGGTCGATGTGCGTCAACTCAACTTCACTCTCCGGCAGCGAATCCGGATCCACCGCAAAGTTGTGGTTATGCGCGGTAATCTCAATCTTCCCGCTCCTCAACTGCTTCACGGGATGGTTCCCGCCATGGTGCCCAAACTTCAGCTTGAAAGTTTTTCCACCCAGCGCGATGCCAACTAACTGATGTCCCAGACAAATACCAAAGATCGGCATTCTTCCCATCAGCCGCCGAATGTTGTCCACGGCATACGTACAAGGCTCAGGATCACCCGGACCATTCGACAGAAATACTCCATCGGGCTTCAATGCCATCACATCTTCCGCCAGAGTCTGCGCCGGAACCACCGTCACCCGGCAACCTTCACCGCGCAGCTTCCGCAGAATATTTTGCTTGATCCCAAAATCGTAAGCCACCACATGAAAGCGCGCAGGCTCGTCTTTAACGCCCACCTGAGCCACCGGTTCGTGCGAACGCTCGCCCACTTCCCACACGTACGGACCCTTGGTGCTCACCACTTTCGCCAAGTCCGTCCCATCCATCTTCGGAATTGAGTTCGCCTTGGCCACCAACTTCTCCGCATCGCTCTCGATGGTTGAGACCACGCCGCGCATCACTCCGTGGTCGCGCAGGTGCCGCACCAGCGCCCGCGTGTCGATATCCGATAGCACCGGCACCTTAAACTGTTCCAGGTACTCGTCGGTCACCTGTTGCGACCGCCAGTTCGAGCTCACTTTCGAGAACTCGCGTACGATCAGCCCTTCGATCCACGGACGCGTGGCTTCGTTATCTTCCTGGTTGGTACCGTAGTTGCCGATCTGAGGATTGGTCAGGACAACAATCTGTCCTGAATACGATGGGTCGGTGAAAATTTCCTGGTAGCCGGTGATGGAAGTATTAAAAACGACTTCGCCGTAGCATTCGCCTTTGGCGCCGTAGCCTTTGCCTCGGAAGACTCGCCCGTCTTCCAGCGCAAGGATAGCTTGCATTCTCGCTCCGGTGAGTGGATTTTAGAGATTTTATCAGGGAAACGCCTGAAGGCCAAGTGAGGAAAGGTCCCGGCGAGGGAATTTTGTGTGGAAAAAATGAATTCATCAGAACACGAATGGCACGAACCGCTTGGTTCGCCGCATGTACTCCTGATACCGCCCGCCGAGGTTCGCCTGTAAGGCCTTCTCCTCGACATACACGCGATAGATGTAGCCGGCCGCTCCGGAAATCGCCATGAGGAGGGCGCTCAGCCAGTTCGTCAAGGCAAGGCCAGTTCCGAAATACATGAGTATGCCGCCGGTGTATGAGGGATGCCGGACCCAGCGATAGGCGCCCTTATCGATGACTGGTTGATCGGCGGAGGCCTTCACGTCGCCCGTAAAGTGCTGTCCAAGCATCTTCCAGCAGTGTTTTCTGAGCAGCCGGCCAAGCAACAATACGCCGAGGCCAATTGCAAACCATGTCTTTCGATTCTGCGTGATCGCAAACCGAACGTTCGAGGCCACGGCAAAAGCTGCGATCGATCCGATCCATCCGGCGAGCATGATGAACGCCATCGAACCGCGATCTGTCTGCTCGCCTTGCGCCGGGCGCGAACGCCTGACCAAGGCGAATTCCGGGCCGTAACAATAAAGGAAAACGGCCCAGAACACCCAGCAGTACGGCGAAGTGTAGGCGAGAGGCTTCATAAGCGTTTCTGAGCGAAATCAAAGAAGGATAAAGTGTAGTGGGAGTGCGAAAGGGAAGCTCAAAAAAATACGGTGAAGTTAGGCGAGTAGATTTCTATCGCACCCTGCCCAGCTTATCCATCGGCCAGTAGCCAAATACAGCCTTGCCGTAAATATAGCTCTGGTTCACCGGACCGAAATCGCGGCTGTCGTTCGACATCGACCGGTGGTCCCCCAGCACGAAATAGCTTTCCGGGGGCACAACCGTCTCCGGATACGAACGCGCGTCGGCATAAGCGGGCGGAACATAATCCTCATCCAGCGCTTCACCGTTCACATACACCTGCCCACCGTCGATACGGATGCGGTCCCCGGCCGCTCCGATCACGCGCTTGATGTAGCTTTTCGAGGGATCCCTGGGATAGCGAAACACCACAATGTCTCCGCGCGAAATCGGCTCCAGCCGGTAGACAAATTTGTTGACGAAGATTCGCTCCTGGTCTTCGAGCGATGGCATCATGCTGGTGCCTTCGACCTTCACGGGCTGGTAGATAAACACAATGATGAAAGCCGAAATCGCCAGGGAAAGCAACAGGTCCCGCAGCCAGACTCCTAAAGCGGGCCGCAGACGCACGCCCGGGTCCTGCACCCCAGGGAGCGGCTCTGATGGCTCCGTCCGGGAAAGCGACGGCGCTTGCCGGTTCCCTGTTTCGGTGTTTGGCCTGTCGGACATTGGAGACTTCCATTGTATACAGATTGGCTCCGCCCGGCGGCTAGTTCTAGGCGGCCCCACCTCACTACTCAGGTCGAAAGCAGGTTAAAATAACTCATCCAGGAGACGTGCATGACGCCAAGCCGGCTGTTTCAAAACAAATACGCTCACCGCGCCCTAACCCTGATTTTTCTTTTAACGGTGACCCTCACCGTGTCAGCGCAATGGCCGGCTCAGCAGGACGAAGGCGGCATCCCCGCCTATAACGCAGGGCCGCCGCCCAAGGGCACCATACTCCCGGCTGTCCTCACCAAGGCTGATCTCTGGGGAGCGGATGCGCAGCATCCCTACCAGACGCATGCCTATGAGTTGGCGGCGAAGATTCCAACCGTGCTCCATCAGCAGCCCTGCTACTGCTATTGCGACCGTATGGGCCACAACAGCCTGCACAGCTGTTTTGAGAACACGCACGGTGCCCGATGCTCGACCTGCCTGAAAGAACTCTACTACTCTTATCAGCAGCACAAGAAAGGCAAGACCGCAGCGCAGATTCGTGCCGGAATCATCAAGGGCGATTGGAAGTCGATCGACCTGGAATCGGCTGCGGCTATCGATTAGGACGGCGTTCCGCAGCATCGAGTCCCAAGATTTTGTAGCGGTCCGGTGCGATCAGGTTGCAAAAGGACATGAGAGGCCGGCCGAGTGATGCTCTCGGCCGGCCCTTTTCATTGCGCCTTCGACTCTGTTTGCTATTGAGCTATTGAGCTATTGAGCTATTGAGCTTTCGGCTTTGCCTTTCTCCTTGCCGCTGGCGCGGTGGTTTTCTTCGTTTGTTCTTCCTTGAGCAGCGTCAGTGAATCCGCAGCGTTGAAGGGGTATTCGCGTACGGACTGCTGCGCTGCCTGGCCATAGTTACTGAGAGTGACGTCCACACGTCGATTGCTGGCCAGGATGATCGTCCTCATATTATTCAGCACTCGCTGCCGGTCTTCCTGGCTCAGTTCAGGATTCCGTTCCACTGCGTCTTTTACCTGCTTGTCGGTGAGGTTTCGTTGCTCGCCGAACGCCTTGGTCTCGATGTTGGCGGCGGGAACGCCCTGTTCTACCAGGAAGCGCTTGACACGGTCGACCCGCCGTTCCGAGAGCCCCTGGTTGTATTCCACCGAGCCGCGCGGATCGGCATGCCCTTCCAACGTCAGGCGGGCGTCCGGCTTGGCCTGAAGATAGTTCACGAAGTCACCGGCGAGAGCAGTCAGAGTTTTCTCCTGGCTCGGGAGCAAGCCGGCGTCGGGATTCTCGATCGTCGGCTTCGCCGTCGCAAAATAAACACTGTGCAGAGCCAACCTCTTCTCGAGGGCAACAACATCGGGCATAGGACGCGGCGGTGGCGGAGCCTGCACCTCTACCGTGGTGGAAGCCGACGCCGCGAGCGGCAGACTGCGGTCATCACTTGCGTTGCAGGTCACGGTAATTGTGCCGGGCTCTGCACCTGCGGTGCTGAGCATAGCAGCGGAACTGTTGCCGGTGATGTTCCCCGCGCTGGCGGCGTAGCTGTAGCTCAAAAGGCGGCCATCGGGGCTGCTGGCGGTTGAAGTAATCGTCGAAGTTCCACCTATCGGCACGCTCGCCGGATCGGACGCGCACGAGATCAACGGCGGATGCGGCATTTTTACCGTGAACCTGGCACTGCAGGAGGCAACGCCACTTTGGCTGCCATCGCTCAAGCTGGCCGTGACCTCGTAGGCGCCCGGCTGCAAGCCGGTGGTGTCAACCTGCGTTGAAGCGCGGGTCTCGCCGGGTCTCACCCCGGAGCCGCTCCAGCTATATGCAACGGTACGCTTGGGATTGAAATTCGACCCTTCGGCAGTCGCGGTCACAGGCTCACCGGCAAACAGCTCGCCCGGCTGCACTGAGCAAACTGCCATGGGTGGGGTGACAATCCGTTTGCCGCCGCCCCACACAAATACCAAGCCAGTCTGGAGTCTCGCGCCCCTCACATCTGTGGCGGGAACCACCGACGACGGACCGTACTGATGATTCGAGAACACGTAATCGGCTCGGAACAGACGCCAGGCGAAATGTCGGCTCAATTTCAGATCAAGACCGCCGCCGGCCAGCAAGCCGATTTCGTAATCGTTTCCGAAGACTTCCGATGCCAGGCGATGCTCGCCGACGAGAGCTTCAAGAAATGGAGAGAAATGGCGCGTGCGATAAGTGAACTTTGGTCCGGCAGAGAGGTTGAAGAATTCGACCTGGTCGATTCGTGCAGCCACCCCGCTGTTGCCACTTCCCCACTGACCACTGCCGTCGACCGTCAATCCGAACCAGCGGTTAAAGTCGTAGGTAATGCTGGCGCCAAGGCCCCGCGGATCCCAAGTCAGGCAACTGTTCACCGGGAGAACTCCGCCCGGAAGCAGGCCGTACACATTGCAGCCTGGATCGAAAGCGGAGTATCCGCCGTAAAGCTCCCACTTGGGAGCAGGCTGGTCCTGCCCCGCGGCGAACGTGCCAGGGAAACCGAGGACGGCCAGCAGAGCCAACAGCAGAACAGCAAAGCGGCGGCAAGAGTTATAAGAGTGAGATGACATGCGCCAATTCCTCCAAACTTCAATTCCGAACTTCAATCGCGAACTTCAATCGCGAACTTCAATCGCGAACGTCAATTCCGAACTTCAATTGCGAACTTCGATGACGCGAAAGCATGTTTTTCTAGCTCGGTAGTGGAGCAGCCCAATGCTGATCTCACTACCGAGCACTTCATGGACGAACACTTCATGGACCTGGACAGGGAGGTACATTCACCCGGTCGTCCAGCAATGTGACTCCACCGGTCCGGGCCATCGCTCGGCCGTCCAGCGTCGAGCCGGTGCCAAGCGAGACCGACGCCTGCGCCATAATGGTTCCTGCGAAGGTTGCGGTAGTCCCAACCGTCGCAGAACTCCCGACCTGCCAGAACACGTCTTCAGGCAAAGCTCCGCCACTGAGGATGACATCGCTGTTATTTTCCGCGGTCAAAGTCGAGACGATCTGGAAGATGTAGGTGCCGTTGCCGCTGAGGGCAAGGGTCCCGGTTATTTGCAGCGAGGGCTGGGCGCTCGTCGTCTTATAAACGCCAGGGGCAAGTGTTTCCCCTCCTATATCTGCCGGGAGGACAGCTCCTCCAGGTGCTTGCGCGGCATAGTTATAGGCCGTGGTCAGGTCGCCCTCGGCCGTGTCAGCCGCGGCATTGCCCGCATCGAACCCGGTCGCTGTGCCCGGGGGAAAGCCGGTGATGGAAGCCCCTGGCCACACGCCAACCTCGCCGGTAATGATGGAGTCTCCGCTATTGGTAAGCGTGGCGCCGCCCAGACCTCCGAAATTGCAGGTCGATCCCAACGGCACCGTGGCTTGGCACGCCGTAGTCGACGTCATGAACGTCCAGTTGTAATTAGCCAGCGGATTGCCGGAGAGATCCTCGGCTCCGGGAGAGATGTCCGCGGCATAGGTCTGGCCCAGTTCAAGCGGACTCGCTGGTGTGAAGGTCGCCGTATTGCTTGCCGCATCGTAATTCACGGTTCCGGTTACAGGAGTACTGCCGGGGCCGGTCAAGGTGAAGGTTGTGGTATTGATCGTCGAAGACTGCATCGCTTCACTGAAAGTCGCGGTCACCAAGGTGTCGGGGCAGATGCCGGTTGAGTCCGCCGTTGGGGATACTACAGTCACAATGGCCGCGGCACACGCGGCAGTACTCGTCATGAAGCTCCATGAAAAGTCATTGGCCAATGCATCGCCGAACACATCCTGCGCACCAGTCCAAATCTCGGCCGTGTAGGTGGTATTCAGTGCGAGCGCGCTCGACGGCGTGAAGACTGCGGTTGACCCGGCGTAGCTGACTGTTCCTGCTACCGCGGTAGTGCCCGGCCCGGTCAAGGTAAAAGTTGAGGTATTGATCGTGGCAGGATTCATCGCTTCGCTGAAGGTCGCGCTGACCACCGAGCTGGGACAGACCCCGGTTGCACCGCTCGCGGGAACTTCGGAAAGCACAGTGGGTGCAACGCAGGGCGCGATGTTGGTGGTGAAGGTCCAGACAAAGTTACTCGCGAGCCCAACGCCATACACGTCTGTGGCTCCGGTGGTAATCATCGCGGTATAGGGCGTGTTCAGTGCCAGAGTGCTGGATGGGGTGAAGATCGCAGTGTTGCTGGGCGCATCGTAGGTCACTGCTCCCGTCACAGGCGTGGTCCCCGGCCCCGTCAACGTGAAGGTTGTGCCGTTGATGGTTGCAGGATTCATCGGGGCGCTGAAAATGGCCGTGACCGGTCCGTTTGGACAAGCGGCGGTCGCGCCACTGATGGGAGTCACGGAATTCGCAATGGGCGGGGTGAGATCTGGGTTTGTGCCCGGAGTGCAGCATCCGGTGGTAAGAATGAGCAATAAAAATGCTGGGAACCAGATGCTGAAATTGCTGTATCTACGCATGACCTTCATCCTTCTTCCGGCTGCACGGCGGCCGCGATTGCTTGCCTCTATTCCGCAAGCTAACTCCCGCGCTGCACGAGCACAAGGATTTCAGCTGTACCAGATGGGCCTATTCTTGCGATCGCTTCCCATTTTGGAATCTTGATGGGCGCGTTCTGCCGCGCGCTATTTCAATTCTTGAAGCGCGAATTGCAAGCCCGAGGAGGTTCGCCAGCTGGATCGGCGCGCTCACAGTCACCCATTTTGCTGAGTACTGGCGACTGAGTACCAGGTACTGGATGTAGCCGAATTGCCCAATACCCGCTCTTTGAGTGATACTTATGTGTTGGCTCTTCGAGTTTCAGGAGCTAAGGAGTCCCTATTACGACGAGCACAGGAAAAATTCTCCATATGGCTCAAAAGGCTAACCCTAAGAAGTCATCCATTGCGGACGACCCGCGCATCACTCAGGCTCTGCAGAATTACGAGGCCGGGCTGCGGGCTTTGCAGGAACACAAGTTCGAGAAGGCGAAACCACTGTTTCAGAAGGTGCTCGCCGGGCCCAGCAAGGAGCTGACCGACCGGGCCACGATCCATCTCAGCATCTGCAACCAGCACCTCGAGCGCTCGACCACCCAGCAGTTCAAGAGCGTAGAGGAGCACTACGACTACGCCGTTTCTCTCATGAACGTGGGAGACTACGTCACCGCCCGCGAGCACATCGAAAAGCTGTTGAAGCAGGCGCCAAAGACCGATTTTGTCATCTACGGTTTAGCCGCGCTCGATTGTCTTACGGGCCACGTGGAGGACTCTCTCAAGCATCTGGACGAGGCTCTGCGCCTGAATTCCGGCCTGCGCTACCAGGCGCGCAACGACTCCGATTTCCACAACCTGGCCGAAGACCCCCGCTTTACCGAGCTGTTGTACCCGGATCCTGCTGCCGACCCTTCTTCGCCGGAAGACTCTTTCCGGGAAGACGAATCGTTCTGATCGACAGACAATCGTCCGGCATACCGGATTCTCGGATGGAAACCAGAATCACTGATCTCTTGACCCTGGAGAAGACCGCGCGCGAGCGTGGTCTCCGGGTGGTTGCCATTGGCGGCGGTACAGGCCTCTCGACTCTGCTCAAAGGACTGAAGCGTTTCACTCTCACCGCGGCAGAACTGCTGGCGGCCCCGCCCGGTACGCCGGTAATTCGTGATCTCTGTGCCGTAGTCACTGTCAGCGATGACGGCGGCTCGAGCGGACGCCTGCGCAAAGAACTCAACATGCTTCCTCCCGGCGATATCCGCAACTGTATCGTCGCCCTCAGCGAAGACGAAGCGCTGCTCTCCCAGCTCTTCCGCCACCGCTTCGACAAAGGTTCCGGTCTCGAAGGTCACAGCTTCGGCAATCTTTTTCTGGCCGCGCTCACCTCCATCACGCACGACTTCTCCGAAGCGGTCCGCTTGTCGTCAGAGATTCTCGTCACCCGCGGCCACATTTATCCCGCCACCACTTCCAATATCGAACTCGAAGCGCTGATGGAGGATGGTACTCGTGTCCGGGGAGAAACCAAGATTACGGCCAGCAAAGGACGCATTCAGGAACTCTTCCTCGTTCCGGCCGACGTCAATCCTCTGCCGCAGACCCTCGACGCCATCGCCCGCGCCGATATCATCAGCATCGGCCCCGGCTCTCTGTTCACCAGTCTCATTCCGAACCTGCTGGTGCACGGCATCGCCGATGCCATCGTCACGTCGCCGGCCACCAAGGTTTACATCTGCAATCTGATGACTCAGGCGAACGAGAGCCTGGGCCTTACCGCGGCCGACCACATCCGAGCTCTGAATCGCCACGCCCACCAGCAACTTTTCGACTACGCGCTGATCAATCGAATGCCTGTTTCCGAGGAACTCGGAGCCAAGTACGCGCTCGAGGGTGCATGCCAGATCGTTGCCGATCTCGATGCCATCGAGGCTCTGGGCGTGATCCCTGTTCTAGGAGACTACCTCGAAGAAGCCGGCGTCGCCCGCCACAACACCGCCCGGGTGGCCAGCGACTTGGTGCAACTTCCAACCCAGAGCAAGAGAGCAGAACACGAAAGCCGGTCCGATGGAGAAGCGTAAACCTGCGCGCGCCTCACTTCATGCTTTGCCGCACCAGCCACACTCGCTAGAATGTCGAGATATGAAATCGGTCAGAATGATGAGAGTGACAAAGATAAAGATAAAAATAAAGGTCTGGACGCTGGCGAGCCTGCTATCGGCTTCCGCACTTCTCGGCACGGCTGCAGCACAGAAGGACGAGGCCGAAGAGCCAACCGCGATCCTGAATTTTCTGATTGTTAAAGACGACAACGGCAAGCCCATTCGCAGCGCGGCCGTCATCATGCACCCGGTCAACCCCCACGGCAAACAGAGCCGGGGCGGGCTCGAACTCAAAACCGACGCCGAGGGCAAAACCAGTTTTGAGGGCGTTCCGTACGGAACGCTGCGCGTGCAGGTGCTGGCGTCCGGATTTCAGACTTTTGGCGAAGACTACGACATTGATAAACCTAAGATAGACTTCACCATCAAGTTGAAACGTCCGCAAGGCCAGTACTCCATTTATCAGGACCATCCAGCCGAGAAGAAGGACGACAAGACGCCCCCTCCTGATCCCAACGCCAAACCTCAGTAGCCAGCGCAGCGACTGTGTTGATGGCAGTGCCCGCGCAGATAGAACAAATTTTCTGGCAGCGCCGTTGAAGGAAATGTTAGTGTCGTACTCCAGCTTTGCTTGGAGATGACCATGCCAATCCGTCGCACTTTATTCTTCGTATCCGCCTGCGTAGTTCTCTCAACCACTCTTTCTTTCGCCGCGAATCCGGAATCCACTCCAACCATCCATGATCACATTGCTGGCATGAAGGCGGCGGACGGCCTGTTCCCTACCGCATGGGATGCAAAGAGTGGAAAGCTTTTTCTGCGAATTAACAAGTTCGAGCAGGATTTCCTGCTGGTGGTTTCCCTGCCTTACGGGCTCGGCTCGAATGACATCGGTCTGGACCGGGGCCGGTTGGGCGAGGAACGGATCGTCCACTTTACCCGCGTCGGTCCCCGCGTGTTGCTGATCGCTCCCAATCTGCAATACCGTTCATCCTCGGCCGATCCCATGGAGAAACTGGCCGTCCGGCAGTCTTTTGCAGAGTCAGTTCTGGCCGGTTTCAAGGTCGAAGCGGAAGAGGACGGCGCAGTGCTAGTCGATGCGACGGACTTTCTTCTGTCGGATTCTCTCGGCGCCGGGGAACAGCTTGTAGATACCAAGCAGGGAGCCTACAAGCTGGACAAAGAGCGAAGCGCGTTTGCGCTGGAAAATACGAAGAACTTCCCGCTCAATACAGAGTTCGAATCGATCCTGACTTTCACCACCGAACATCCAGCCGAACACTCGCTCGTAGCCACCGTAACTCCCGATGCCCATGCGGTCACGCTGCGCGAACACTATTCATTCGTGCAATTGCCCGATGACGGCTACCAGCCGCGCGCTTTCGATCCGCGCTCAGCCTTCTTCGACACCAGCTACCGCGACTACTCCGCACCACTCGGTTCACCCATCGATGTGCGCCTTATCGAGCGCCATCGGCTGATCAAGAAAGACCCCAATGCGGCCATGAGCGAACCAGTAAAGCCCATCATCTATTACGTTGACCCGGGAGCGCCGGAGCCGATACGCAGCGCGCTGGTCGAAGGCGCAAGCTGGTGGAACCAGGCGTTCGAAGCTGCCGGCTTCAAGAACGCTTTTCACGTCGAAGTGCTGCCGCCGGGCGCCGATCCCATGGACGTGCGCTACAACGTCATCCAGTGGGTGCATCGCTCGACCCGCGGCTGGTCGATGGGAACCACGGTTTCCGATCCGCGCACCGGCGAAATTATTCAAGGCCGCGTCACTCTCGGTTCCCTGCGCGGCCGCCAGGACTACATGATCGCCGAAGCGCTGCTCGCGCCCTACAAAAAAGGCGAACCCGTCTCACCCGAAATGCGCGAGATGGTGCTGGCCCGGCTTCGTCAGCTCGCCGCCCATGAAGTCGGTCATACCTTAGGTCTGGCCCACAACTTCGCCGCCAGTTCGATCGCTCCGGGCACCTCGGTCATGGACTATCCCCATCCCTGGATCACGCTCGATCCCAGCGGAAAACCTGACCTGTCCCACGCCTACGCTACCGGGATCGGCTCCTGGGACAAGGTGTCGATCCAATACGGCTATTCGCAATTCAACGCGGGATCGGATGAGCGCGCCGCCCTCGACAACATCCTCAACACCGCCCAGGCCAGCGGACTCTATTTCATCACTGACCAGGATGCGCGCCCGCTCGGCAGCGCCCATCCTCATGCCCACCTCTGGGATAACGGCCCGGACCCGGCAGCCGAACTCAATCGCATTCTCAAGGTTCGAGCCGCGGCCCTGGCACGTTTCGGCGAAGACGCCATTCAGCCGCATACGCCCATGTCAGAACTCGAAGACACTCTAGTTCCTCTTTACTTGCTGCATCGCTACCAGACCGAGGCTGCGGCCAAAGAAATCGGAGGCCTCGACTACCGTTACGCGCTCCGCGGCGACGGTGAGCTGGTAACCAAAATCGTCGACCCCGCAAACCAGCAAAGGGCGCTCGACGCTGTACTGAAGACGCTCGCCCCCGACACTCTGACCCTCCCCGAATCGCTGCTCCGGATTCTTCCTCCGCGCGCCTTCGGCTATCCCAGAACCCGCGAATCGTTCGAAGGACACACCGGCCTCACATTCGATCCAGCCGGCGCGGCAGAATCGGCCGCCGATCTCACCCTCACGCTGCTCTTCGATCCTCAGCGCGCTTCGCGGCTGGTCGAGTATCACGCCCGCAACGCAGCGAATCCCAGTTTGAATCAAGTCATTGAAGCTGTTTTCCAGGCCACTTGGAAAGCGCTGCCTGCCACCGGTCTGGGGGCTGAGACGCAGCGCATCACCGAAGCTTCAACGGTGGAACACCTGCTTGCGCTGGCGGCGAACCCAAGTGCTCCCCCGGAAGCTCGTGCTCAAGCCCGCGCCGAGGCGTTGTCTTTGCGGTCGTGGATTTCCGCTAAGGTGACCAAGGCGCCAGAATCTCCCGAAGAAAAAGCCGTGCGGAGCGCAGCCATCGCCCGCATCGATGCTTTCGAGAAAGATCCGGCAAAGTTCACGCCGGCAACCGATGTCGCCGCCCCTCCCGGGCAGCCGATCGGAGACGACGAGCAGGAGTAGGAGAGGACGAGTAGAATCTTGCCCATGAACTATCTTCTTAAGACCGAACCCTCTGTCTATTCTTTCGCCGATCTGCAGCGCGACAACACAACGATCTGGGACGGAGTCACAAATCCCGTAGCCGTGAAGAACCTGCGCGCCATGAAGCCGGGTGACCAGCTAATCATCTATCACACGGGAGACGAAAAGAGCGCAGTGGGAACCGCGACCGTCGTATCCGTAGACGACAGCGACGCCAGGAACCCTCAAGTGAAGATTAAAGTCGGCAAGCCGATCGCCAAGCCCGTGACGCTGGCCGAAGTGAAGGCGCACAAACTCTTCTCTGATTCCCCGCTCGTGCGGCAAGGACGATTGAGCGTCGTCCCCCTTACCGACGCTCAACACAAGTTTCTCACCGGTCCGTAATAGCTCTCAGCAGCCATGCCCTTCAGTGGGCTTTCGCGTCCCGCCGAATCAGCGCGTGATCCACAAAGAAGCCGATTCCGACCGCCAGCGGAATCACGCCAAATGTGGCCGCGATCATCGCATCAGGTTCCACGCGTCCAATAAGAACGAAGGTCGCGATGTAGCCGATCGCCCCCGCCACCAGCAGAATCCCTGACCGCCGCGAGCGCGCCGCTTCTGAGAGTTCCGCTTGCATGGGTACTTCCATGCCCCGCGCAATCGCCGCCAACCGCTCTTCGCTACGCAGCTTGCGCACCCGGAAAAACGTGTACATCGCAGCCATCGGGATCCCAAAGATCATGACCACCGCCGCCAGCCCAACAATGTTTCCATCCATAGAACCTCCTGAGCTTCCATCCAGCGCCGTTCTCGTCGCAGCGCCTTGTCATCCCTAGTTACGCGGTCTCGCGGAAAAAGTTCCCCCCCGCAGAAGTTCATCTGCTTACAAAACTTTGCAAATCTCTCACCGTCCGCTTAGCAACCCAGGCATAAACTACTGGTTCTTAGGATTGGCGGACCATCCCGTGCGACTTGGAGCATGAAGCTTGGAACGTGAACCTTGGAAGGGGCTGCTCGCAACATGAAGCCTGAAACAACCAGAGCCAACTCGCACCGGTGCTTCTTGCCGCCCCGGATATGCCTCGCCGTCTGCCTCGCCGCTCTGTTGCTCGCGCCTCATTTGCGGGCACAGGACGTGCAAGAGAAGATCGAGGTCGACAACCTTTCCCGGAATTTCGTAGTGCATCTACCCCGGGGCTACGACTCAAAGCAACACTATCCCGTCGTGGTTCTCCTGCCCGGTCAAAACCGGGAACCCGACGACATGCAGCGGCTGACGCATTTTGATCAGCTCGTCGCCGATAAGAACGGAATCATTACGGTTTACCCCAACCCCACGCGCGGCCGGTGGAATATTGGAGTGCACCAGGAGCAGCCGGCGATGGCGCCCCGCCGCGGCTATGGGCGCCACGGAGGCATGGGCGGCGGAGGCTATCCCGGCGGCGGCTACCCGGGTGGCGGCGGCGGTTACCCCGGCGGCGGTGGCGGAGGCGGCCAGAGCGGAGGACAGAATCCCAATGACAGCAAGAATGACAGCAGGAATCAGCCTGAGCCAGCGGACGACGTTGCCTTTCTCAACCAGATGCTCGATCAGCTCGCTCTCAAATACTCCGTTGACACTCACCGCATTTACGCGACTGGGTTGGGCGACGGCGGATTCATGGCGCTGCGCATGGGTTGCGAAATGGCCGATCGCATCGCCGCAATCGCTCCCGTAGGCGCGGCCCTGCCGAAGACGATGATCTGTCTGCCGGCGCGACCGGTGTCCGCACTCTTTTTAAACGGCACCGAGGACCCCATCGTTCCCTACGGCGGCGGCACTTACAAGCCGGGCCAGTTCCATGTGCTCTCCGCCGAAGACAGCGCCAAGACCTGGGCCAAGTTCGACCGCTGCGATGAAAAGCCGGCTCAAGAGAAGATCCAGCCATTACAGAAAGGTGAGAAGGAAACTAAAACTTTTACTTTCAATGGCTGCCATGACAACGCTCAAGTAGTGCTCTATGCCGTCAAGGATGGCGGCAATACCTGGCCCGGGGGCGAGCAGTACATGAGCGAAAAAGAGGTCGGCAAAACCAGCAACGCCCTCAACGCCAACGAAACCATCTGGACCTTCCTGTCTACCAGGAAAATCGCGGACGACAGCACCGGAAAATAGCGTCGCCCCTTACACCAGATTCGGATGCGAGCCCGGATAAAACTTGGCGATCATCCGTCCCGTCATCAACCCGCCTTCGTATTCCGGGATGATCACCTCGTCCGCCCCCGAATTCCGCATAGCCTGCGCGTAGCGCGACTGCCCGGCCCGGGTGATAATGCGCGCCTTCGGGTTCAGCGCCTTTGCCGTCACCGTGATGTAAAGATTGTCCGCGTCATTGTCGATCACAATGCACACGCCGCGCGCGTGCTCAATCCCGGCGGACTGCAGCACGTCATGCCGTTTGGCATCGCCTTGAATGATAAGCACCTTGTCCTTCAACAGCTCGCGGCACAGCCCTTCATTGGTCTCAATCAGGACAAAAGGAATCTTCAGTCGGTTAAGCTGATCGACCACCGTCCGGCCCACCTGCCCGTAACCGCAAATGATGAAGTGATCGCGCAATTTTTCGATGCTCACGTCGTTGACCATGGTTCTCCAGGCCTCCATCCCCTGGCGGTTGAAGATCGTAACCGCCACCCGCTCCGCCACCCAGATCTGAAACCCGAACACGCCCGCATACACAAAAATCGAGAACAGCTTGGTCGCATTGTGCACGCGCCTGGCATCGATGGCGTGCGGCTGGATCATCCAGAACAGAGCATCCTGCCAGCCCAGTCCCTCCAGACGCCGGTACACCAGCACGCACATCAGGCTGAAACCGGCAAACACCACCAGTGGCAGCCACAAGCGGCGCAGGAACAGCAACACGATTCTTACCATGGGGCGGAGATACTACAGCAAGTCTACCCGCTGGGCAACGGGATGCCGAACGCCAAAGTCGATAGCCGGAATCGTTTTCTTGAGTTCTTTCGGAATTAAAGCGATGTCAATCGTCGATCCCGTCGACTCATCGAATCAACTGCCGCAACTCGCGGCGCAGAATCTTCCCCGAAGCCGTCTTGGGAACGGCTTCCACAAAATGCACTTCCCGCGGCTGCTTGTAATTTGTCAGCCGGTCGGCGACGAATGCGCACAATTCATCTTCCATCTTCTTGCAGTCCGCAAATCCGTCCCGCAAGGCAACGAACGCGACGGGAATCTCTCCCGCCTCTGCATTGGGCCGGCCCACCACGCCGCACTCCCGCACCGCCGGATGCTCCAGAAGCACCGCTTCAACCTCGGCTGGAGCGACAGGGAAACCTTTGTACTTGATCATCTCCTTGCGACGGTCGACCACGCGGTAAAAACCTTCAGCGTCGCGCGTGACCACGTCCCCCGACCAATACCATCCATCGCGCAACACGGCAGCAGTCGCCTCCGGCTCTTTCCAGTAACCTTGCATGATTTGCGGTCCGCGCATCACCAATTCCCCGGGCTCACCCGTAGGAACTTCGTCGGCGCTCTCCGCCGAAGCCGAAGCCGCCGGATTCTCCGTCCCAATCACCCGGCACTCGGTCAGCGCCAGCGGATGCCCCACCGAATCCGGCCGGTACAGTTCGGGCTCCAGAAAACTCGAATGCGTCACCGGCGATGCCTCCGTCATGCCATATCCCTGACACACCAGAATGCCGGTCAACGCCGTGAATCTTCGCGGCAGTTCCGGAGCCAGCGGCGCCGCCCCCGATTTCACCCAGGTCAGTTTATGATTCTTAGGAAACTGTCCCGCCTCCGCGGCCAGGCAGAGCACATTCATCGCCGGAGGGACGAGCGGCATCATCGTGATCGCCTCGTCCGTGAGCAACTGAGTGAGTTGCGGAACGCCGAAACGCGGCATCAGCACCAGCGTCGACCCCAGAATCAGCGAAGGGTTGAGCATCACATTCAACCCGTAGATGTGATATAGCGGAAGAAAACAAAGAATATTGTCATCGGACTTCAGCGGACTCCCGCGCGGCCCCAGAAACTGGTAAACGTTCGAGATCAGGTTGTAATGCGAAAGCATCACACCCTTGGGCAACCCCGTCGTGCCGCTGGAGAAAGGCAACGCCCCCAAGGATTCCTCCGACCCTTGAGCAGGCTCGGGCAGCGTAGCGCTCACCGGCTTCAGCAGATCAGAGAACAGCTCGGCTCCGCTTCCCTGCTCTCGCGTCGTATAGACACGCCGCAAATTCGGCAGCCCCGCAAGGTTAACGCCTCCAATATTCGGCCCATCCGTAATCAGGAAAGCAGCACCCGAATTCCCCAGCTGATGCCGCACTTCCCTTTCGCGATAAGAAGGATTCAGCAGCGTCGGAATCCCCCCAGCCAAAGTCGCCGCATGATAAACCGTGCAGAATTCCCACGAATTGCATAGGAAAATAGCAACCACTTCCCCCGGCTTCAATCCAGCCGCAACCAGCCCGCGCGCCAGCGCTTCGACAGTCTCTGCGTACTCCGCAAAGCTAAGCCGCCGCCCGGAAGAAGTATCCACCAGCGCGGTTTTTCCCGGATGCTTGCGGCACGATGCCAGCACCGCATCGTGCATAAACACGTTGTGGGGATCGGCGTAGAGCTGAGTGCGCAACATGGCGGGGATGATTGTAGCGGAAAGCGCTGACCGGAGGTCAGCAGCGGGGCGGCCTCACTCGGTCCGCCCCTCCACGCCATATCACCCGGCGCTCGGAAGCGGAGCACGTGCACGGGCCGCAAACCGCTCGGACCACCGAATCCTCCCGGTCGCCTGCATCACCACGAACAAAGTGACGATGGCGATCACAGTGATTGCCAGGCCCGTGAACCCCTTCCAGAAGAACGCATACGAGAACAGCACGAGGTAGATCAACTGCGCCGTGCCAGCCTCGAGCGCAGCGAATCGCAGTCCCACAACCAGCCGCAGGTAGCTGACCACCAAGGCAACCGAGACTACGGACGCCAGAATCATTGCCGCGTGGATCGAAATGTGATCCACCAGATAAGCCAGCAGCAGATGGAAGGCGAAAAAAGCGGTTGCCAGGAAAAAGTAATTCATGGGATGCAGGTCGATATTGCGCAGCGTAGTAATGATGAACATCAAGAAGAAAAAGAAAAACAGCGACACCGGCGCTGCATAACTGATTTCCCCGGCCAGCGGCCCCGGTTGCAGCTTCTGAGGCATCGTCATGCCGATCTGGAATCCCGACACCAGGTTCCCGTACTGCCAGGTCAATTGCCAACCGCCCGGGATCAGCTCTTTCGACGTAGGCGAGAGCGTGTCGTCGGCAAAGTCTATATCGCGGAAATTAGTCTGCATCGTCAGCACGAAATCGCGAGCCTCTGCGATGCCGTCGCCTAGCTGATAGCGCCAGGAATCCAGGCCTTGTGAGCGATACGCGACATACAAACTGGCGGTCTC
>JBEKWP010000039.1:0-28426 GCA_049512915.1 Candidatus Sulfotelmatobacter sp. | reverse complement strand
CCCCAAGGCATGCTCATCGACATCGCCCATCTCATCGATTCCAAGTCGGTCGAGAAATACCAGAACCGTTACAGCACCGCCGCCAAGCAGTTGAAGAACTGCGAAGTGGCCATCAGCGGGCCTTGGCCCCCGTACCACTTCCTGCCCGGGAAGCTGCGTACTGTGGCCGGCAATAGCTAGTCCAGAGAATACTTTGGGCCGCCGTTCGCCTGGAGGCACCGGCGGCCCAGATTTGCCCCCATTCTTGTGCATTCAATGTGCAGGCTTATGCACTTCCCCTCCGCCCGCCCCTGGGCGACGAATCGCCAGCGCGAGCAGAATGCGCCTCCAAGCTGCCTTTTATCAATCACTTACCGATGAAAACATCCATCCACCAACGGCTTCCCGATTTGGCTCGGGAAATGCTTCTTCTAGAAGTACTAAAGAGGCCGTAAACCCACAGCAATGACCTTCACTCGATTCTCTATTCAACATTTCCCGAAGTACCGCCCCGACTTTTGGGTCGGCAGCTTCCATCGCCTTTCCTGACAACCCACCACCTGACCTCTTTGAAACGTGGCCCCAGCAATGGGGCCGCTTTTTTTGCCCCGAGCCGCTAGAAAACCCTCCACACAAAGTGCGCCAGCAGCGCGAACAGCAGCAGCATAAACACTCCGCCAATCCAGACCAGGAAGTTCACCGTCAGCTTCGTCGAGTTGATTTCTTTCTTGTCCATGCCTCAAGCTAGCACAGCCGCTTTCCCCTACACTGCTCACTCGGATACACTGCCTAATCTATGACCAAGCCCCTTCGCTCCTCAATCGCACCGTCATCCTTATCGATCGCAACCTCGTTCGCCCTTCTACTGCTCGTCTCAAGTTTCGCCGCCGCCCAGACTCCGCCCCAAACGCAGCCCACCACCCCAACCAGAATGATGTCAGCGCCGGCAGACACACCGGCCGACAAGCTGAATTTCCCTCCGCTCCTTCTGCAGCAGCTTTCCGCCATCAAAGCCGCCGCGCTAAACGACGACTACGGCTATCGCCAACTCGCTCATCTCACCGAGAACATCGGCCCCCGACCCACCGGCTCGCCTCAGGCCCGCGCCGCATCCGAATACGTAGCTGAAGAACTTCGCCACCTTGGCCTCGATGTCCGCCTCCAGCCCGTCACCGTGCAGCACTGGGTTCGCGGGGTCGAAACCGCTGCGCTGGTCGAGTATCCCGGAATGGTTCCCGCCACCACACAAAAGATTGTGCTCACCGCCCTCGGCGGAAGCGGCGCAACCCCCGCCGACGGCCTGGCCGCCGACGTAGTCACAGTAGACACTTTCGAAGAACTCGAGGCTCTCGGGCGCGACAAAGTCGCCGGCAAGATCGTCCTCTTCAATGAACTCTTCGACAAGCAAAAAGCCGCCGCCGGACTAGCTTTCGCCGCCTACGGCGAGGCCGTCCGATATCGCGGAGCCGGACCCAAAGCCGCCGCCGATCTAGGCGCCGTAGCCGCTCTGGTTCGCACCGTAGGGAATGCCGACTATCGCCTCCCTCACACCGGACAGAGCTTCCCCGCCGGAATCCCCGCCGCAGCCGTCACCGCCGAAGATGCCGACCTGATCGTTCATCTCGCTGCCGAAGGCAAAGTCCGCATGCATCTTACTCTGACACCCCAGAAGCTTCCTGATGAAACCGGCTACAACGTAATCGCCGACCTCAAAGGTTCCGAGCATCCCGAACAGATCGTAGTCGTCTCCGGCCATCTCGATTCCTGGGACCTCGGCACCGGCGCCATCGACGACGGAGCCGGCGTAGTCATGGCCATGCAGACCGCCGAAGTTCTTCAGCGCCTTCACCTGCGCCCCGCCCGTACCCTCCGCGTAATTGCCTGGATGGACGAGGAAACCGGAGGCTCCGGCAGCAAAGCCTACACCGCCGAATACGCCAGCGACTTCCCCCACTATGTAGCCGCCATCGAGAGTGATGCCGGCGCCGCCCATCCTTTGGGCTTCGACGTGAAAGCCAACCCGGCCGCCATCGACGCCCTGCGACCCGTGCAAGGCGTGCTCCAGAGCATCGGCGCGACCGTCTTCCTGCCGACTACTTACCCCCCCGGCGCCGACATCGAAGCCATGTCCGAAGCCGGAGTTCCCGCCTTCGGCGTCATGCAAGACGGCCGTACCTACTTCAACTACCACCACTCCGCCGCCGATACTTTAGATAAGGTAGTCCCCGCCGAACTCCGCGAAAACGCCGCCGCCATGGCAGTAATGGCCTACGCCCTGACCAACATGAAAGACCCGCTGCCAAGGTAAAGGGTATTGATTTTCTGTGGGGACAGCCGACCTCGGCTGTCCCGCAGCAAAGCTCCGCTGCAGCCCCAGCGGGGTATGCCTTTGTTCGCTTTTCGTAAAAAGCAGCAGCTCCAGGTTGCAACGTCGCGCCCGAGTTCTATGATTCCCGCCGCAGCCTTCCCCCATCGCCAAACTGGGCCATGATTTCATCCTGAAGTCGGGATCGTTCGCGGATCCCTTGGCGCTGCACCCGTTGGCGCTCACCAGAAAGGATCTCAGCCATGTCCGTAAAAATGCTCACCCCGTTCCCTGACGCTCGCAAGAGCGTCATCATGAAGCCTGACCCAACCCGAATCGATCCCCTCAAGCTGAAGCTCGGCAAACAGCCAGTGCGCCACGATCCCCGCACTCTTCTGTTCGCCACCTACGCCACCGCCGCTCTGCCCGCTCCGCCGCCCAGCCTCGACCTGACCGCCAAGGTGAAAGTCCCCTGGGGCATGATGGATAACGCTCAGATCGGCGACTGCACCTGCGCCGCCGCCGGGCACCTCATCATGGAGTGGACCGCCAACGCCCAATCCAAAACCGTTACCCCAACCGACGCGCAAATCATCGCGGCGTATTCCGCCATCACCGGCTACAACCCCAAGACCGGAGCCAACGACAATGGCGCCCAGGAAATCGATGTCCTCAACTACTGGCGGCAAACTGGAATCGCCGGTCATAAGATTCAGGCGTTCATGGCTCTCGAACCCTCTAACCACACCCACATCATGGATGGAACCTGGATCTTCGGCGGCTGCTACATCGGACTGGCCCTGCCCAAGAGCGCCCAGGCTCAGACCAGCAACAAACAGATCTGGTCCGTTCGCCCGTCGGGCACCGGAGGCGACGGCGCGCCCGGCTCCTGGGGCGGACACGCCGTCCCCGTAGTCGCCTACGATTCCCGCAGTCTCACGGTCGTCACCTGGGGCGCGCTGCAAGCCATGACTTGGGGCTTCTGGGAGGCTTACTGCGATGAAGCCTACGCAATTCTCAGCCCGGACTTCCTCGAGCAGAAGAAAGGTCAACCCGCAACTCCAGATGGATTCAACCTGCAACAACTGCTGGCGGACTTGGCCGACTTGAAGTGAGGCAAAGGGAAACATCAGGTCTCAGGTGTAGGTCCTGGGCCAAATCCTAAGACCTGCGATCTAGGACCTGGCACCCAAGACCCAGCGCCCAAGATCGTGGGTGCTGTAAGAGGAGCGGTGACCCATGGGCGCTCTCAGTATAGCCTTCGATATCATCATTGTCGGTGCGCTGGCTCTTCCCTGGGTGCTGCTCGTTCTTCGTCTCTTCTTCTCTGACGACGAGCACACTGTCGAAAAACATTTTGACTGGGTGAAAAATCAGAAGCAGCCCGCCTTGGCCGGCGTTCTGTTATTCGCCATGACCTATTCTCTGGGCTCGGCAGTCTCTCGAATCGCGCAGGATTTCTTTGATGACGACGACCTCTACCTTCACGCTTCTCACTATCTGTTTCGCGTGGGAGTGACGGAAAGCAGTATTCGAGCCAATGTCTTTTGTAACGCTTTTAGAGACGCGGAGACGGCAACGCCCAGCGAACCACCCCCAGCAAAACAGGAACCATCCAAGACGCCGCAGGAGCCGGGCAATCCGACTGCCGCAAAGCACCAGAGGTTCAAGGACAACAATCCAGATTGCAAATACACCGGGAGGTGGATTGTCCAAACCTATAACCCCGATACCCAGGAACGAATTCCCGTCAGCCCTGGTGCCCACGAGTATGTCAACGCGAATTGGATCAACCGGCAGGAGGAGCTGGCGCAAGACATCTTTCAGTACCAGGAGGCCGCGGTTCTCTTGCAGGGGACTGACGCAACCGAGAGAATCCGTCAATATCACGATCAGATCATGGTGCTTCGAGGCGCCGCCTTCAACAGTCTGATTGCTTTCTCTTTGTGCTTATTCTGGTGGAGTTCGCAATCCCTCGCCGGCCTGGGATGGGCCCTGTCATTCTTTTATGCTTTTCTGGGATTTCTTGCGCTATCCCACCATCTATCCGAGACCCCGCTCACCGATCCGCCTTACATGGAATTCACTTTGCTCGTTCTTATGGCAGCAGGTTGGTACATTCTCTCCAGATATGCTCCGAAGAAAAAGCGTGGCCAGCCAAAACTGGACGCGCCCAAGGGCCGGATGCAGACCGGCTATATTGGGCTCGCCGCATTCCTCATGGTCGCAGCTTCCCTGGGGTGGTGGGCCACTCAGGTGCTGTATGACCAGGAACTTATCTCCTCCTATCAAGCCCTGACCCAGGAGCCGGCCAAGTCCGCTAAGAAATAGAGCTAGGCGCAATGTCCGTCAGCGTTTCGTTCGACGCCGATACTGTTACCGGTTCCGCTCATCCGGTTCCAGCTAATCCAGTTCTACTCAACCCATAGAAGCGCGAGGCGTGGTCCCCGACGAACTCATACGGACCGCAGTGGTTTAGTTTGCTCGCGGCATCCATCCAGATCTCTCCTCCAATCCGCCGCCAGCGCAGGCAAAAGGAATAATCCTCACTCAGATAAGCACCGCTCTCTGGGTCGATGATGCAATCGAAAAGCGCAAAGAGATTTGCACTCCGCACCCCATCCCGTCGCGAACCCGACATGGGAAGGTCATGCACCCGGCTGAAGCGAGTTTCCGGATAAGCCGCAATCATTCGCTCCAGCGCCCCCCGGCGGATCAGCTGAAACCCGCCGCCGGCATAAAGCCCGGTCACAAAATCCCCCACCTGCCTGCGCTCCGCCTCAGGCAAGAAAGCTCCCACATAGGAGAGCGCCGCCTGTCTCAAGTTTTCGCCGCGCTCCACGCAGCGCTGCGGAACCAGCTCCCAATCCATAGATTTGAGTGGGTAAAGCGCTCCGGTAAAGTCCATATCGAACCGCAGCATCCGCTCGACCTGCTGCGGCTCAAAACTGATATCGGCATCAACGAACAACAAATGGGTAGCTGCAGCATTGTCCAGAAAAGCGGCGACCAGCGTGCTTCGCGCCCGTGAGATCAGGGCATCGGAACCAAGCATGGTTAGCGACACGTCGAACTCAGACGATTTCGCGTAGCTCATCAGCCGTATCACCGACAGCATATAGTTCTGCGAAACCATCCCGCCAAAGCACGGCGTAGCGACGAGAATCAAAGGCCGGGTCATCAAAGGTTGGATCGTCAGAGGTTGGCTCATCGAGGCCTGCGCTCACGCCCAGTCCGAAATAGCTTTATCCCTGTCCTCTGAATTCGCTTGCTCGTTGCTTTTCTTTCGGCTGTTTTGCTTCTGCTCATTCCGCGGCTTCGCCTGTTCCTCGGCTTGCTCGCGCGCCCTTAGCTTTACCACGCAACCTTCTTCAGCTTCCGCCTCGCCGGCCACTTCCGATGCAAACTCCAGCAGCTTCCTTCGAGTACCCTCGGCAGCTCGTTTCGCCGCAGCACGCTCGGCGGCATAAAGCGCATCTGTCTGGGCATTGGGATCAACTTGATTGGCGTGAACGTGCATGACTTTGCTCCTTCAGCCATCATGGGTTTGCAATCGTCATGCCGAAGTAGGTTCGCACAGCTCATCCTTGGCCCTAAGTGCGCAGGCTGTCCTCATTCCGGTTTAAAATGACTCTCCGTGCTCGAAATGAAATCGAAGACCACTTCGCGTCTGACACGCCGCGAATTTGCCCGCTCCACTCTCGCCGCAGGCGTCGCAGCCGCACTCCCGGCCGGCTTGTTCTCGGCCTGCAGCGTGTCGAACGCAGCGCGCACAGCAAACTCCGCCGCGCCCGCGAGTTCCCATTCCGCGAAATTCGATTCTTCCTCCGAGGTCTCGTTCCCCAAGGGCTTCTTCTGGGGCGCTGCTACCGCCGCCTATCAGATCGAAGGCGCATGGAACGAAGACGGCAAAGGCGAATCCATCTGGGACCGTTTCGCGCATACTCCCGGCAAAATCAAGAACGCCGGCACCGGAGACACAGCCTGCGATTCCTATCATCGCTTTAGCGAAGACGTTGCGCTCCTGCAGGCGATGAACTTGAACAGCTACCGGTTTTCGATTTCCTGGCCGCGCCTTCAGCCCGCAGGCTCCGGCCCCGCGAATTCCAAGGGGATCGATTATTACAGCCGTCTCATTGATGCCCTGCTCGAAGCCCGAATCCGCCCCTTTGTCACCCTCTATCACTGGGACTTGCCGCAGGCTCTCGAAGATGCCGGAGGCTGGCCCGCTCGTGACACAGCTTCGCGCTTCGCCGACTACGTGGACCTCACCGCGCGCGCGCTCGGCGACCGCGTTTCCGATTGGATGCTGTTCAACGAGCCCCTGGCTTTCATCTACGGCGGCTATCTCGAAGGCTCCCACGCTCCAGGACGCGAGAGCCTTCTCGACTTCCTGCGCGCTTCCCACACTGTGAACCGGGCGCAGGGCGCCGGTTTTCGCGCATTGAAAGCAACTCGACCCTCCGCCCGCGTAGGCACCGCGTTCAGCATGTCGCCGTGTGAACCGGCAACCAGCTCCGAAGAAGACCGTGTGGCAGCCGAGCGCGCCCACGCCGTCACCAACCTGTGGTTTCTCGAACCCGCGCTCATGGGGCGCTATCCCGAAGCGCTGGTGTTCCCTTCGGAAACCGCCATGGGCGTTAAGTTCGGCGACCTCGACCAGATGCGCGCTCCACTCGATTTCATCGGCATCAATCTTTACTATCGCACCATCGCCTCAGCCCCCAGTGCGCTCGAACGCATCTCCCACACGCAGCAGTGGCTGTTCCCGGTGAAGATGACGGAAGGCCAGCAAGGTCCGAAAACCGATAACGGATGGGAGGTCTGGCCGCCCGCCCTCTACGACATGGTCATGCGCATCACCCGCGACTTCAACCGGCCCCAGATCGAGATTACCGAGAACGGCTGCGCCTATAACGACGGCCCGGACGCGAGCGGCGCAATTCGCGACACTCGCCGCATCGCCTATCACCGGCAATATCTGCATGCGCTGGCCCGGTCCATCGCCGACGGCGCCGACGTCCGCGGCTACCATGCCTGGACTCTGCTCGATAACTTTGAGTGGGATCAGGGATTCAGTCAGCGCTTCGGCCTGGCCTACGTGGACTTCAAGACTCAGCAGCGCACCCTGAAAGAATCAGGCCGCTGGTACGCGAAGGTAGCCGCGCAGAATCGCGTGTAGGACCGGGTCGGAGCCTGCCCTGAGCGCAGCCGAAGGGACCCGGTCGGCCGCGAAGCCGCTCGCTGTCGTCGGCACTTACTCCGGAAGTTTCAGCTTCTCCCGCTGCTCGGCAAGCTTTCTCTGCAATGACGGATTGATGAGCGAAACCGGAACGCTGACATCGCCCACTTTAAATTCCGTCGGGTCAAACGTCGCGTATCCATCTTTTGAGCCCATGTGTCCGGAGATGGTCACCCACACGTCTTTCCCCGCGATCTCGGTGAGAAACCGTCCGTGCACCACGTCACCCTCGTAGGTCACCTGCTGATCTTTGATGTTGGGTTCTCCATCGCCGATCTCGGAGTCGGGCGAAAGTTCCCCGCCTCCGGCAGATTGAGCAGCCTGCGCCAGTAAGGCGCTGATTCCGTCAGCACTGGAGTGAGACTGAGCTTTTGGCTGAGGACTGGTAGCGACGGCTGGCTGATTTTGGGATGGTGTCTGAATCTGCGCCGGAGCTGCCACGTAGCTTCCGCTGGATACCGGCGAAGCCTGCTGCGCGGCCTGCTCGCGCTGCTCCATCGGTTGCCCAGACGACTGGGCCGGAGCCGGAGCCGCGATCGCCGCCGGCGCCTGCACCACCACCGGCGTCGGCCTTTTCAATACCAGAAAAATTGCCAGGAGTGCGGCAAAAAGGGTCGCAATGCTGATAATGCGGTCAAGCTTGAGCTTCATGAAAACTCTCACACGGTCAGCCGGACAGACAGGCCCAGCCTCATCCTAGCGGGAACAGGAGCCCGGATGCAGATGGCAGAAGTCACAAGCGAAGATGGTACTTCAGTCACATCGTGGTGTAGGACCGGGTCGTCCCCCATCCCGGCGAGGTCGATCGGGAAGGGCACGACTTTCAGTCGTGCCGTCCAACGGCCTCAAAAGACGCGGGCTTTAGCCCCTGAGGGATCGGCGGCCTATGTTGGCTCACTAGCTTCCAACTTCTTGCCCAATAACTCGTTCACCAGCTGCGGATTAGCTTGCCCCTTCGACGCCTTCATTACCTGCCCGACAAAGAATCCGATCACAGTCTTCTTGCCGGCGCGGTATTGTTCAAGCTGCTTGGGATTCGCGGCAAGAATCTCGTCGATAATCTTCTCCAGCGCTGAAGTATCTGAAGACTGCTGTGGACGCCCTTCTTCGTCGTAGACTTCAGGAAAGTCCTTGCCGCGCTCAAAGCAAAGATCGTAAAGATCCTTCAGCATCTTGCCGGAGATAGCGCCGCTTTCGACCAGATCGGCGGATATCGCCACGCCCTTCATCGAAACCGGAGACGACTCGATCTCGATCCCTTGAGCTTTGAGACGCCCCATCAGTTCGCTCTGCACCAGGTTGGCCACGCGCTTCGGATTCTTTGCCGCCCTGGCCGCTGCCTCAAACTGGTCGGCCAGCGCTTTTGAAACCGTCAGCACCTGCGCGTCATATTCGGTGATCCCATAATCCCCGGTTAACCGCGCCCGGCGCGCTTCCGGGAGTTCGGGTAAAGTCTTCGCGATTTCGGATTTCCACTTTTCGTCGACAACCAGCGGAAGCAAATCAGGCTCGGGAAAATAGCGGTAGTCATGCGCCTGCTCTTTCGACCGCATGCTGTAAGTCTTGCCCTCGTGTGAGTTGTAGAGCCGCGTCTCCTGCACGATCTTGCCCCCGGCTTCGATCACCTCGACCTGCCGCGCGATCTCGTAGACCAGCGCCTCGCGGATGAAGCGGAACGAATTCACATTCTTGATCTCGGCCTTGGTGCCCAACTCTTTCTGTCCCCGCGGGCGCACGCTAACGTTGGCATCGCAGCGCAGCGACCCCTCTTCCATGTTGCAATCGCTCACGCCCGTGTAGAGGATGATCTCTTTCAGCCGCGTCAAATATTCATAAGCCTCGTCAGGCGTGGCAATGTCAGGCTCGCTGACAATCTCGATCAGCGGCACGCCGGTGCGATTCAGGTCGATGGCAGTTTTTTCTTCGGAGCCGGCGAAGCCCTCGTGCAGGCTCTTGCCCGCGTCTTCTTCCAGATGCACGCGCGTGATCCCGATTTTCTTTACCCCGTGCTCTTCTGTGGCCCCTCTGTTTAAGGTTTGCACTTCGATATATCCAAACTCAGCCAGCGGCTTGTCATACTGCGAAATCTGGTAGCCCTTGGGCAGGTCAGGATAAAAGTAATTCTTCCGCGCGAAAATCGAAGTCTCATGAATGCGGCAATTCAAGGCCATCGCCGCCAGCGTAGCGAATTCGACCGCCTTCCGGTTCAGCACCGGCAGAGCCCCGGGCATCCCCAGGCACACCGGGCAAACATTCGTATTAGGCGCAGCGCCGAAGCGCGTGGAGCAGGAGCAGAAAATCTTCGACGCCGTGAGCAGCTGGACGTGCACTTCGAGGCCAATGACGGGCTCGAAGACAGTGCTAGCGGCGATGGAGGTGTCGGCGGAGGTCGACATTATCGAGTGATTATAAGGCAGTGGTCAGTGATCAGTGGCCAGTGGTCAGACCGAAATCCAGATCAAAAAAAATCGCAGATCGATCTCTTAAAATCCATGGAATCAGATGGTTACAGCCCAGAGGCGGTTGCGAGTCCGGCTAAAATCTTGGAAACAAAGGAGTTGTTTGCAAAATATTCCGGTCAAAGGACTTAGGGAAATCATCCCATCAGGAATTGGGGCAAACTCGGATGCGTCGGCCGTAAAATATTGCATTCACGATAGTTATCTCATTGCTATTATTATGTCAAAGATCTAATGCGCAGAGAATACGATTGCAGCTTTGAGAATCCAAGTCAAGGTAATTCTGCCGACCACTACTTCCCCATCGGAATCTCGAAGTACATCAGCTCATTCCCTTTGGCATCGTTGACCCCGCTCACGTAGATTCGCGCGCCGGCCAGGGGCGCGTCGATGTCTTCCACATCGAAGAAGAGAAACCCCGATTGCGTGGTGTGAGGCTCGACCGCTCTGGCAGCGAATCGCGAAGATTCGATCTCGTCTCTCTGCTTTTGACTGACGGTGCCTTTCACATCCTTGTGCGGGATGGGAAGCGGCAGCGGCGGGCCCGTATTGGCGCGCGGATTGGTCAGGCGGCGGTAGATATCGTCGGGCGCCTCCGGGGTCAACTTGTCGCGGTTTGCCGTGGTGAGTGTTACCTGCATGTGGCCGACCGAGATGGGCTGGTCGCCGTCGTTGGTCACGACAAAGAAGACGGGCAGCAATCCATGCTCGTGAAAGTTTATGGAAAAGATTTTGGCCTTGTCAGCAGTGTCGTAGGGGTCGGCGCCGATGGCAACTCTCTCGTCGGTGTGGTCGTCATGTGCGGCATAGGTTTTCGCAGGCTGTGCTGCGGGCTTTACGAAGTCTTTGGCCGCGAGGCAGAGCGCGGTGAGTGCGATTGCGCACAGGACAAGGAGAATACGGCGGCATGCTGACTTAGGAATCGGCTGCATGCTTAGGATTATAGAACTGGTCGCGCGGGAGTTTGTTTAGAATGGCTGAACTTGATCACATCTCTTTACAGCTTCCTCTACAGCGTCGCGCTGGCGGTGGCGATGTTGGTGAGCCTGCCCTACTGGCTCTTGCAGATGGCGCGCCATAATAAGTACAGCAAGGGCCTGGCAGAGAGGCTGGGCCGGTTGCCTTCGCGGCTTCAGTTGCCGAAAGAACAAGATCCAGTGATCTGGGTTCACGCCGTCTCCGTCGGCGAAGTGCTGGCGGTCGCCGGCTTGGTGGAGGAACTGCAACGCCGCTTCCCGCAGCATCGGATTTTCATTTCAACCACGACTGATACCGGGCAGGCGCTCGCGCGCAAACGCTTCGGAGAAGCGAGGGTATTTTACTTTCCCATGGATTTCGCATTCGCGATCCGTCCTTACCTGCGGGCGCTGCGGCCGCGAATGTTGGTGATTGCGGAGACTGAGTTTTGGCCCAACTTCCTGAGGCTCGCGCATGCCAGCGGGGGGCGGATTGCGGTGGTGAATGCGCGCATCTCTGACCGTTCATGGCCGAGCTACCGGCGATTCCGCGGATTGCTGCGAAGATCGCTGGTCAACGTCGATCTGTTTCTGGCGCAGACTCCCGAAGATGCGGCTCGATTGCAGGATATTGGAGCCGCGCCGGAACGTGTGCGGATCACGGGAAATCTTAAGTTTGACGTTCCTGCGCCAGCCCCGCCCGCGATTGTCGAGAGCGTGCGGAAGTCGATTGCGGCGACTGGAGCCGGGCCGGTGCTGGTGTGCGGCAGCACTGTCGAGGGCGAGGAGTCGCTGCTGCTGAAGGCGTTTGAGAATCTGCTGGTGCAGCATCCGCGGACCGTGATGATTCTTGCGCCGCGGCATCCGGAACGCTTTGCCACCGTGGCCGCACTGCTGGAGCAGATGTCGGTCCGCTTCCTGAGACGATCACTCTGGAACGGGGAGTCCCTGAGCAGCGGAGTTTTGCTGCTGGATACGATCGGCGAACTGGCAGCGCTGTATGCCCTGGCCGACATCGCGTTTGTGGGCGGAAGCCTGGTGCCACGCGGCGGGCACAACATTATTGAACCCGCACAGCACGGGGTGGCGACCGTGGTGGGCAATCACACGGAGAACTTTCGCGACATCGTGAGCCTGTTTGAGAGCCGGAATGCGGTGAGGATTGTTGGTCCAGCGGAGTTGCCGCTGGTGTTGCTGGAGTTGCTGGCCAATGATGAGGAGCGAAGAGCTTTAGGAAAGCGCGCCGCCGACACTATGCGATCGCAGATTGGCGCCACGGCGCGTACGGCCGGCGAGCTACAGGAGTTGATGGCACGGCCATGAACTGGAATCCGCTATCCGCGGTCTTATCGACGATATATGGCGGCATCGTCGGGGCACGCAACGTGCTTTACGACCACCGCTGGTTGCGCTCGGGCTCGCTGCAAGGACCTGTGATCAGCGTGGGAAATCTCTCGGTCGGAGGTTCGGGAAAAACTCCATTCGTCATTTTGCTGGGCGAGTTGTTGAAGGCTCGCGGAGTGAATTTCGATGTGCTTTCGCGCGGTTACGGGCGTGCCACTCGCGGCGTAATGCTGGTGGACCCCGGCGGGCTGCCGCGAGATTTCGGCGATGAGCCTCTGCTGATTGCTCGACGGCTGCAGGCGCCGGTGGTTGTGGGGGAAGATCGCTACGAGGCTGGGCGCTTCGCCGAGGCGCGATTCGGTGCTCAGATTCATTTGCTGGATGATGGGTTTCAGCACCGCGGATTGGCGCGCGATTTCGATATCGTTCTGGTGACGCCAGATGATGCTCGTGACCGTTTGCTCCCCGGCGGGCGGCTGCGAGAGTCCTTGCGATCGCTGCAACGGGCTGACGCTGTGGTGCTGACCAGCGGGGCTTCTGCGGAATCGTTTCCGGTCGCGGGGAAGATCGTCTGGCGAGTGCGGCGGGGGATCGATCCTCAGAATGTTCCGGCCCGGCCGGTCGCGTTCTGCGGGATTGCGCGGCCGCAGAATTTCCTGCTGCAGCTGCGGACTGCAGGCATCGATCCGGTTGCGGAGGCGTTCTTCCGCGATCATCACGCTTACACTGAGAAGGACGTTAACGACTTGTTGCAACTGCAGCGGCAGAGCGAGGCTGGCGGCTTTGTGACCACCGAGAAAGATGCGGTGAACCTGGGCGTCTATCTGGCGGCACTGAAGCCGCTGGCGGTGGTTCCGGTGAAGATGGAACTGGCCGACGCGGCTAACGCTGTGGATACCATGATGCGCATGATTGAGGAGCGGCAGCGGCGCTCGTGAGAAAATGCCGGAAGGCAGAGAGCGATAAGGATGCAAGCCAGACGCGCGATTATTGTGTCGCAAAAAGCGCGACACTTCGCGCGGCTCGCCCGGATCCTTCGCTGCGCAAAAGGCGCTTGCTCAGGACGACAAGAAACATCTGATGACGAAACATTTGAAGGAAGTTGACCGGCTGCAGAAGATTGTCGAAGCCTTCCCCAAGGTCACGATTACGGTGCTGGGGGATCTGGTGGCCGATGAATTCGTCTTTGGAGAAATCTCGCGGGTGTCGCGCGAGGCTCCGGTGCTGATTCTGAAACACCGCGAGCGCACGGTTGTGCCGGGCGGCGGCGCTAACGCGGTGAACAATCTGGCTGACCTGGGCGTGAACGTGCTGCCGGTCGGCGCCATTGGCGACGACGAGCCGGGACGGCTGCTGGTGAAGTTCTTTCGCCACAAGCGGATTCCAGTCAGCGGCGTGCTGAAGGATAAGAGTTACACGACGGTCACGAAGACGCGAATTCTCGCCGGCATGACGCACAATTCGCGGCAGCAGGTGGTGCGCGTGGATCGCGAACCCGAGAACCCTCCCAACCCACATTTAACGCGCGAGCTATTTCTGGCGGCTCGGGAATATTTGCGGGCTTCAGATGCGCTGCTGGTTTCCGATTACGGATATGGATCGGCGAGTCCGGCGATCGTGAATACATTGCGCCAGAGCGGGCGGCGGAGGGTTGTGCTGGTCCCTTTGATCCTCGATTCGCGCTACCGGTTGCTGGAGTATTCGGGCGTGACGGCCGCCACTCCGAATGAGCCGGAAGTGGAAGCGGCGCTGGGCGGCCGCATTGGGCAGGACTGGAAGAAGCTGGCGGCGGCGGGACAACAGATCATGGAGCGGATGAAATTGCAGTCGCTGCTGATTACGCGGGGGCGCGATGGCATGGTCGCTTTCGACCAAAAGCATGCGCCGGTGGACATTCCGATTTTTGGTTCGGACGAGGTCGCGGATGTGACTGGGGCGGGCGATACCGTGATTGCGGCGTTCAGCGCCGCGCTGGCCGCGGGAGCCAGCACCGAAGAGGCGGCGCAGTTGGCCAACTACGCGGGCGGGATTGTGGTGATGAAGCGCGGGACGGCTACGGTTTCGCGGGAAGAGTTGTTGCGCGCAATCGACCAGGCTCCGCCGGCGACCCGACCTCATTGAACTGAGGTTCCGTTTGAAAACTGAACCATGAGCAATCATAAGATTCTTGAGCGCCAGCAGCTTCGCACTCGCGTGGAGAAGTGGCGGCGCGCGGGCGAGCGCATCGTGCTGGCGAACGGCAACTTCGATTTGCTGCATGTGGGCCACGTGCGCTACCTGCGGGGCGCGAAGGAACTGGGCGGGAAGCTGGTCGTGGCCATCAATTCCGACGCATCGGTGCGGGCGCTGAAGGGCGAGGGCCGTCCGATCATGCCGGAAGCAGAGCGCGCTGAAATCGTTGCCGCGCTGGCCGACGTGGATGCCGTCGTCATCTTTCCCGAGCGTGATGTGCGCGCTTTGATTCGCGAGGTTCGTCCGGATATTCAGGCCAAGGGTACGGACTACACAGTGGAGTCAGTTCCGGAACGCGATGCGGTCGGCGAATATGGCGGGCGGGTTGCGATTGTGGGAGACGCTAAAGATCATTCCACCAGCGAGATTATTCGTTCGCGTCTGTCGCCGAGGCGGCCGTGAGTCTCGAGGCTGCCGGTGTCGAGTCGGATCGTACGGATAACAAGCCAGGCCGCTTGTTGATTGTCCGGCTCAGCGCCATGGGGGATGTGATCCACACTTTGCCCGCGGTGCATTTGCTACGGCGGGCGTTTCCACATGCGTTCATCGGCTGGCTGATTGAGGAGCGGTGGGCTGAATTGCTCTGTGCGCCGGGATCTTCTCGGCGGGGTCCACGGTCTCCGCTGCGGCCGTTGGTCGATGAAGTCCACGCCGTGAACCTGAAAGCGTGGGGGAAGTCTCCGTTTTCTATAGCGACCTTGCAGCGGGCGGTCATGGTTTGGAACGATGTGCGGGACGCGCGCTACGATGCCGTGGTGGATCTGCAGGGAGCGATTCGGTCGGCTGTGCTGGCTCGGTTGTCGGGGGCGCGGGTGGTGTACGGAGCCGCGGAGGCGCGCGAATCTCCTGCCAGTCTTTGGTACACGCGGAAGGTGGTGGCGCGGGGGAGGCATGTCATCGAGCAGAATCTTTCAGTGGCCGAGGCGCTGGTTGGGGGCGAAATAAAACTGCCGGCTGAGGATATTTCCTGCGATCTTCCTTGCGATCTTCGTCATGATCTTCCTCATGATCCCCAAGTCGAGGCGCGCACCGAGCAGGCGCTGGCGCAGGATCATGTGCGCGACTTTGCGATTCTGAATCCGGGTGCGGGATGGGGAGCGAAACGCTGGCCTGCGGAACGCTACGGGGAAGTCGCTCGCGGGCTGGCTGAGGCGGGCATATGCCCGCTGGTTAATTACGGTCCCGGCGAAGAAGATCTTTTTCGCGTGGTGCAAGCGGCGAGTGGAGGCCGGGCTCGGCCCACGAAGGGTTCGGTGACGG
Source organism: Candidatus Sulfotelmatobacter sp. (assembly GCA_049512915.1). GTDB lineage: Bacteria > Acidobacteriota > Terriglobia > Terriglobales > Acidobacteriaceae > Sulfotelmatobacter. Next base: position 12,649 of record JBEKWP010000039.1, on the reverse strand, counting down.
AATTGATTGCGTTGACACGGCGGGCGCGGATTTTTATTGGAGGGGATACGGGGCCGCTTCATCTGGCGGCGGCATTGCGGGTTCCGGTGGTCGCGATTTTTGGACCTACCGACCCGGCGCGCAACGGGCCTTATGGGACTCGCAGCGTTGTGCTGCGCAGTGCGGAGAGCGTTACTTCGCATGCGCGAAGGGCGGATCCCGAAGAGGGATTGTTGTCGATTGGAAGTGATGCGGTGATTGCGGCGGCAATCAAGCTGCTCGGCGCGGACCTCAGGGGCTAAAGCCCACGTCTTTAGTGGGGCTGGCTGGCACGGCTGAAGCGGTGCACTTCCCGAGCGGAACAACTCTACGGCATTTTTGCGGCGCGGCTCGAAGCTGCGCCCTTTCAAAACGAGCAAAAGACGCATGGCTGAGTGGTCAAAAATCGCGCGGCGGATTCGCGTGCCGCTGGGGTTTCTGTTTGCCGTGTTTTACTTTTGGGCGGCGCGGCCTACCTGGCGGTCCATGGCGCTGGGAGCGATTTTGGTTGTTCCGGGGCTTCTGATTCGGGCGCTCGCTTCCGGCCATGTGCGCAAGAACGAGTCACTCGCTACTTCCGGTCCTTATGCGTATACGCGGAACCCGCTTTATTTGGGATCGCTGCTGATGGGGTTGGGATTTGCCGTGGCGGCACGCAGTTGGGCAGTCGGCGTGGCGCTGCTGGTGATGTTCTTTGTGATCTATCTCCCGGTGATTCGCGATGAAGAGGAATTTTTGCGGCGGACGTTTCCTGGGTTTGAGGAATACGCCCGGAGGGTGCCGAGGATGCTGCCGCGGCTCAGGCGGCGTTCAGGCAACGAGAACGAGGTGGGGTCGGGGTTTTCTTTGGATTTGTATCTGAAGCATCGCGAGTACAACGCGCTGCTGGGAGTCGTCGCCATGACGGCGGCTTTGATCATCAAGCGCATTGTTTTTCGGGGTTAGCTGGTTTCGTGGCAGCGGGAGTTTTCAGATCAGGCCCTTGCCGACCTTCCACAGGAAATCCTCGGCATCGGCGCGGACTCTTTCCATGAAGGTGCGGTCGCGGCCGTGTTCAAGTTCCATTTCGTCGAGCGTGAGCTCCACAGCGACTTTGGGTTTGTATCCCCGCTTGATTAGGGTGCGGGCGCGCTCGGTGAAACCCGTGTCAGCCTCCTTTTTGGCCGGTTCCTTCGGCGGGGGAAAAACGGAGTGGTCTTCGCACTTGTGGTCGCGAAACTTGGCGGCGGCCAGGCGGTCGTAGGCGGCCACGGCCTCGTCTCCGCTTAACAGGGTGGGGATGGGGACGGTCCATCCGCAATTTGTGCAAGCCCAGCCGCTTGCGTCGCCCTGAACTCGGATCAACGAGCGTTCCATATCTACGGCCTCAATCCGTTGCGGCAAATCGAGAGTGCCATCTTCTCTTCGCTGAGATGATCGAGTTCGTAAATTATTTCTGCGCCACCAGTTCTCTGGCGCGGCTTAGTTCGGGCCGCGTGGAATTCGATCCGTCGCAGACTTTGAGCAGGAGCGCGTAGTATTCGGCGGCGTCCGACTGCTTGCCGGCGGCTTCGGCGGCGCGGGCGGCACCGTAGAGGCCGTCGAAGCGGTTGGGATTCAGTTTCAAGTCAGTCTGATATTCGGCCAGGGCTTGCTGCGGGCGTTTTGCCTCGAGCAGCATGTCTGCAATCATCTCTCGCGCCGGAATGCCCTCTGGCTCTTCTCCGAGTGAGTCTTCCTTGTCGGCGATGGGGCGCATGGCTTCTACTGCGTCATCATCTTTGCCTTCGGCGAAGGCCAGCCAGGCCACGGCCTCTTTGCGATCGTCTTCTGCTGCGCCGGCAAATCCCGATTTCCAGGCGGCGAGCTTTTTATGAATGCTTTCAATAGCAGCAATATCCTTGCGGACGTCATCCGGCTTGCGGAGATGGGCCGAGCCGATCGCCCGGGCCCAGTAGATCACCGAATCTTCCGCTGTGCCGGCGACCTCCGTGGGAGGCAGTGCGGCTGCGGTGGCCCAGTCGTGCATCTCGATGGGATACAGCGCCGTCAGGTGGGCCAGGGCCGCAGCGTGGGGGTCGAATCCCTCGCCATACATGTCGTCGTGCTTGTCGGGCATGGCTCGGATTTCTTCGATCAGTGCTCTGGCGTCGGCGTCGCGTCCGCTCTGCATGTAGGCGTAGAAGAGGAAATCCATGGCGTGGAACTGGTGGCCCTCGCCGCCCATGCCCATGGCAGCGGTTTTGCGCGAGGCGGCGATGGAGGCGAGGTTGGAGTTGATGTCATCCTGCCAGAGGCCGACGCGGGCGAAGATGTGCGACGGCATGTGGAGGGCGTGCGGAGCGGCTGGCGCGACCTGCGCGTAGCGGCGGGCGGCGGGCAGGCCCAGTTGCGCGAGTTGGGGCTTGTCATAGGCGTGGATGAGGTAATGGGCCACGCCGGGGTGGTCGGGCTCAGTGGCAAATAATTTTTCGAGGATCGCAGCAGCCTGCTTGCGGTTGGCGAAGGTTGCGTCGTCGTGCGGCTCGGAAGCCAGCAGTGACAGGGCATAGAAAACCGCGGCTTCGTGATCGTCAGGGTAGGTCTCGTAAACCTTCTTCATCGCGTCGGAGTAGGCTTTGGCGCGAGCCTCGTGGTCCAGCTTCTTCGAGTTGCTATAAAAGGCCGCGATGGCGGCGATGTATGCCTTCTCGCGCGGGGTGATCGGGCCGTCGGTGGTGCGCGCCTGGTGAACTTCCTCCAAGCCATGCTCGATCACTTTCTTGTCCGGTTCGTTCCAGAGCTGGTGCCAGAGGCTCATGGCCACGCCCCAATGCGCCATGGCGCAGTTGGGAGCTTCGGCGGAAATGTGAATGAATTCCTTTTCCGCCTCTTCGTACCAGAAGGAATGCAGCAGAGCCACACCACGTTCGAACGACTTCTGCACGTCTGGGTTGCAGGAAACCGGGAAGGTAACCGTGCCTAGCTGGGCGGCAGTCAGGTCTTCGTGATGATGGCCCTCGTTATCGTCTGCAACGGCGGTTTCGGCGAACACGATCAGCGCGAAAAATAAGGAAAAGAGCAGGGGACACACGATGCGTTTCATGGGAACCTCGCTGAGAAGCGAGTTTAGCCGCGCGGCGGGCAGGGGTCAAACGCAAGGGGGCGCCGCTTCAGGAAAAAAGCGCGGGCAACACGTTGGCCACGAAGTCCACAAGGAAGTGCCCGAACATGTTGGACACCAGATCGCGCCGCCATTGATAGAAGGCGGTGAGGATTCCTCCGAGCACGAGCGCGATCAGAATGTTTGCCGCACCGCCGGTCCAGTGCGCGACGGAAAAAATCGTAAGTGGGATCAGCCACGACGGGGTGCGTCCGAAACCAAGAGCCTGCAAGCGATCGATCGCATATCCGCGATAGAACAATTCTTCCACCACGCCCGCACGCACGACCACGATGAAGACGACCCAGAGAGGAAGTTTGGCGAAAGCCTGCGAGCCGGCACCGTGGCCGTATCCAGTGAGCATTACGATGGCGGCCGCAGGAAGAATACAAGCCACGGCAATTACGACGCCCCAGGCCAGCGACTTCCAGACAGGCGAGGTGCCGATGCCGACCGACCGGAGCGGGAGCCCTTCGCCCCGGCGAACCAGCCAGAGAAGCAAACCCGCACTTGCGAACATGCATCCTTCTCGGGCGAGTGTCTGGGTTACGCCGGGTTCAGGCGCGAGGGCGCGGAATACCTGCCGGATCACTAGCATGGAAAACAAAGAGAAGAAAAGGCCAAACCAGGTCACGGCATTCTTGCCTGATTTTTCCACCATGGTTGCATCGCTCATGGCATTGATTACGGATGTTGTGGCCGGAAAGTTCCTGCGAGCTTCCAAGCCGGCGCCGATTCGGTGAAATGGGGCGCCGCGTCCGGTGGGCGAAGCGGGATCGCCGGTATTGGTGCAGTTTGGCTCACGCTTCGGGCCGGTTAAGCGGGAGATCCCTCGCTACGCCTGAAAAACAGCTCCGCTCAGGATGACAGTCGCAGTGTAATAGTCGTGCTGCACCACTACCGGATCGCCACGAAACTGGTGCAAATCCCGGACTTCTGTTAGACTTCGCGGCAATTCGGACTTGGGTCGCGTCACGGCCACTGGGCGTGCGTTCCACACCGGCTAGACAGCGGCGGAAATAGAATCCACGCAAGCAATTCAAATTGCCCAGTCCGCAGGGGAAGCCAGCTATGGATCTGCACCCTGGGACAGAGAAACGTCGAGTTGCTGAAACAATTCCCGCCAAGTCCGACTCCATGCGGCGGGCTCTCCAAGAAAATGAAGACTGGTATCAAGACCTGGTGGAGCACAGCCACGATCTGCTGTGCATCCATGATCTGGAGGGCAGGCTGCTTTCGGTGAATCCCGCGCCGGCCCGCGTCCTGGGCTATAGCGTGGAAGAACTTCTGCGGATTCCCATGGTGGAGATTCTCACCCCTGAGTATCGCCCTCATTTTGCAGCCTACCTGAGGGAAATCGAGCGTGATGGAGAATCGCATGGAGTGATGGCCGTGCTGACACGGTCGGGAGAGCAGCGCATCTGGGAATACCACAACACGCTGCGGACCGGAGGCGTGGAGTCGCCGATTGTGCTGGGGATTGCCCATGATGTCACCGAGCAAAGGCGCACGGAGAAACGGCTGCGCGAGGTGAGCGAGAGTCTGCTCGACAAGGTGCGGGAAAGTGAGCGTGCGATCCGGGAGTTGAAGCTGTTCCGAACCCTGGTCGACCAAAGCAACGATTCCATCAAGGTGATTGATCCGGAAACGCTTCGTATTCTCGATGTGAATGAGAAGGCCTGCTCCGAGCTGGGCTACAGCCGCGAAGAAATGCTATCTCTGGGAGTTTTTGATATTGATCCTGTGGTGACCGAGTCTTCGGTGGCCAAGATTAGGGAGGAGTTGCGGGAATCGGGATCAGTCATTATGGAAACCGTCCACCGGCGAAAGGACGGATCGACATTCCCGGTGGAAGTGAGCATGAGGCGGGTCCAGTTGGATGGAGATTATGTGGTTGCCATCTCCCGCGACATCACCGAGCGCAAGCGGACCGAGGCTCGGTTGAGGGCCAGCGAAAGCCGCTATCGCGCTCTTCATGAGCATTCCCCGGTTGGCATTTGCCTGGTCGAAACGCTGACCGGCCGGTTCCTGGGGGCCAATCCGAAATACTGCGAAATTACCGGGCGGACGGAAGAGGACCTGTTGGGGCGCGATTTCCAGAGCATCACTCACCCTGACGACCTGGTGCAGAACTGCGAGATGCTGAGGCAACTCACCGACGGCAAGGTGCGGCACTACGAAATGGAGAAGAGGTATGTTCGTCCGGATGGCTCGGTGCGCTGGGTGGAGGCTGAAGTGGTAACGATAGCGCCCGAGGGCGAAGGCCCAATTTGGCACATGGCCATAGTCCAGGACATCACCGAGCGCAGGAAGACGGAAGAGGCGCTGAAGAAGTCAGAAGAAAAATTCTCGAAAGCCTACCGGCAGAGTCCGATGGCGCTCACGCTATCGAGCATCAAGAACCATCAGTACATCGACGTTAACAACACCTTTGAACGTCTGACCGGCTGGCGCCGGGACGAGGTCATCGGACGCACGGCGCTGGACCTTGGGCTGTGGATACCGGACGACGGGGTGCACCTGGCGAAGCAGCTTCTGGCCGAGGGCAGTGTCCATAACGTGGAAGCCCGTTATCGCATGAGAGACGGAAGTATCCGTATCGGCTTATCAACAGCGGAGTTGATCGAGCTGAATGGAGAACAGTGCATGCTTGCGGTGACTGCGGACATCACCGAGCGCAAGCAGGCGGAAGAAGCCCTGCGAACCAGTGAGCGGTGCCAGAACAAGATCGCAAAGCAATTGGAGGCGGAACGCGCCCGCCTGATCGAGGCTCAAGCCGTAGCAAAAGTGGGCAGTTGGGAAGCCGAGTTGCCAAGCCTTGAGGCTACCTGGTCGGAGCAGACCCATCGAATTTTTGAGACTGATGCCTGCCATTTTCACCCCATACGTTCAGACTTTGTAGAATTTGTCCATCCGGAGGATCGCGCGAAAGTGGATGCAGCCTTTCAGTCTTCGCTCGACAAGGGTGGACCCTCCAGCGTCGAATATCGGATTGTCATGGCAGACGGCCGGGTCAAAGTCCTGGACGAGCAATGGAGGGTTTTTCACGATGAACGAGGACAGCCAATCCGCCTGGTGGGTACCTGCCGCGACATCACCGACAAAAAGGGAGCGGAGGAAGCCTTGCGGCGCAGCGAGGAGAATTACCGCAATTTCGTTTCTCAGAGTTCGGAGGGCATTTACCAGGAAAATCTGGAGCCGGCCATCCCGATCGATCTTGCTGAAGATGAATTCATTCATCGCTTCCTGCGCAGCGCGGTGATGGCGGAATGCAACAACGCTATGGCCGCGATGTACGGGTTTGCTTCCGGGGAAGAGCTGCGTGGTCGACCGATGTCGGAACGGGTGCTGCCAGAGGATGCGGGCAACATCGAGATGGCGCGGGAATTCATGCGCTCCGGTTTTCGTTTCCTGGAACACGAGTCGCGCGAAGTTGACAGGTACGGTAACCCCAAGATCTTCACGAACAGCATGGTGGGCACCGTGGAGGACGGGAGACTGATACATGTCCGGGGAATCCAGCGGGATATTACCGAGAAAGTGAAGTTGGAGGAGTCGCGTCAGAGAGCGGAGGAGGCCCAGCGGCAGAATTTAGCCCAACTGCAGAAGGTCACAGAAGAACTTCGACTGGCCAAGGAAAAGCTGTCTGAAGAAAAGCTCTATCTCGAAGAATCCATCGATACGGAACTGGGGTTCGGGGAGATTGTCGGACGCAGCAGCGCCTTGAAAGAGGTGATGCAGAAGGTGGCCAAGGTGGCTCCGAGCGATGCCACGGTGCTGTTGCTGGGTGAGACGGGGACGGGCAAGGAGTTAGTGGCGCGGGCTATTCACGGCATGAGCCGGCGGGAGGGAAATAGCTTTATCAAACTGAACTGCGCTGCCATCCCCTCGGGCCTGCTGGAGAGCGAACTGTTTGGGCACGAAAAGGGAGCCTTTACGGGCGCGGTTGCCCGGAAGCTTGGCCGCCTGGAATTAGCCGACCGGGGCACGCTTTTTCTGGATGAAGTCGGAGAGATTCCGCTGGGCCTGCAGCCCAAGCTGCTGCGCGTGCTGCAGGACCTGGAGTTCGAAAGGCTGGGCGGAACGCAGACTCTCAAGGTGAACTTCCGCCTGCTGGCAGCGACCAATCGGGATTTGCTGCAGAGTGTTAAAGGACGCGAGTTTCGCAGCGACTTGTATTACCGGCTGAATGTATTCCCGATCCTCATTCCGCCGTTGCGGGAGAGGCGCGAAGACATCCGGCCGCTGATCGAACACTTCGTCCTAAAATTTGCCGCACAGATGAAGAAGTCGATCACGAGCATTCCCTCAAAGACCATGGAAATGATGGTGCGGTGGGATTGGCCGGGCAACATTCGCGAGCTGGAGAATTTTGTGGAGCGTTCGGTGATCCTGACACCGGGATCAGTTCTGCAGGCGCCGCTTGCGGAACTGCACACCGTGGTTGAGCAGGGCAATGCCGGAGCCAGCGGCAGCCTTCGCGACAAGGAACGTGAACGTATTCTTCGCGCGCTACGAGACTGTCACGGCAAGCTGGGCGGACCGGACGGCGCGGCGGCGCGCCTCGGCCTGAAGCGCACTACACTGCAGTCCAAGCTTGACCAGCTTGGGATCAAGCCGGGATCGTATCGAGGATGAGTTCGATGGTTATGCCCTGACAGGGGTGGGTCATGAGGTATTCTCTACTCATGACTCCCCGATTTAAGCGAATCGTGGAAGCGGCAGCATGGTTTGTTGTGGGCTTTGTGACGCATATGCTGCTGCTCCACTTCCATCACCATCCTGGTTAGTCCGCGGAGCTGATGCGAGCCCTCATGTGTACCGCCAGCAACGCTCCATTCCATCCAAGCACGAATCCATCCAAGCACGAAAAAGCCCCTCGCTTGCGCGAAGGGCTTTTTCTGGGGGAGGGACTTGGGCGAGGCGCCCTTGGTCCCTAGCTTTTGCAATTTCTAACTACTTCGGCTGCTGTTGCTGGTCAGCGGTGGTGACCGGAGCCGAAGAATTGCTGGAGAGTTGCTCCAGATCGTTCTTCAGCAGGCTGATTTCCACGCGCCCGCCGCTGATGTGCTTGCTGTCCGCACCCTCAACCGGCGCATTGCCCATGCCTACGAGGTAGATGCGGTAGACCGGGATCTCGTGGTTCAGAACCATGTAGCGGACGACCGACTCGGCCATCTTCTGCGAGTTCTGGATTGCGATCTGGCCCTTGCCGGAAGAGAAACCCTGCACTTCGATGATGTAGCCGCGCTGACCCTTGACCGTGTTCGCCATCTCGTCGAGGGCGTCTTTGGCGTTCTTGCTCAACATGGTCTGGCCTGGCTTGAAGCGGATCTCGGTCTGGTTCGAGGCCTTGTACTGGTCGATGTTGCTGACCACGGTCTCGACGGTCTGGATGCGGGTTGTGGCTTGCTGCGCGGTCGTCTGCGCCATGGTGGCCTTGTTGCCGGCGTCGATCGCGTGTTGATCGGCTGCATCGGCCTTGTCAGAAGCCAGCTTGATGCCAGCCTGGGCGCGCGAGTCGGTGTCTTTGATCGCCTTGCTGTTGGATGCGGTCAGGTCATCGAGCTCGTTGACGCGGTCGCGGATGGGATCGGTCTGCCGCTTCACATAGGTCTTGCGGGCAAACGGGTTCACACGTCCCCAGAAACCCTCGCGGGCAGGCGCTTGCAGCGGCTGCTTGCCGGTGGCGGTGTCGGTGGACTGAGTGGTGGTGGTTTGAGTCGAGGTTGAATCCTGGGTAGACGAAGTTTGCGCGAAGGCCGGAAACGCGAGCACTGCGGCCAGCGGCAAAGTAGCGAGAATGCGAGTGTTCATAAGAAACTTCCTCCAAGTTGGGAGCGTTCTGGGGGCTCGCTCCGGCACGCCGAAACGGGCGTGTTGCGTGATTTTGAATGCGTCTGCTAACAACAAGAACAGATATAAAAGCAAGCGGTAATCGCCCTGCCGGCCAGCGCTGACGCCACGCAGACCTCAAAAACCTGAACTTCAGACGCCAGAAACCTGCCGACGCCTGCCCTTTCTATTACAGGTTGGATGCCAAACCCGGCTCCAGGGTTGAGGAGCTAAATGCTTGATATCTAAAGACATTGTACCTCTGTTCCGGGCGGCAGGGTGGCGCCAGCCGTTTCCGGGAGGGTAATTTTCACAAACCTGATATAAAAACTGCGTGAATCGAGGGGGTTCGGGGAGGCATACCTTGGGATCGACCGGGCGGGGGGATTTGGGTTGGCGGGCGGGATTCCGGCGGAAAGAACTCCGGGGACGACTGCGGAGGCGTGTCGTTTTGCTGGGCGCGGTCGCGGTGCTGTTGGGTACGGCGGGGCTCGCTTCTGCCGAATCTGCCGATCCGGCGATGGCTTCGTCGCGCATTTCCGCGGAGCACTTGCTGCAATATTCCGATCTCGCGCTGGCGTGGATGCAACAGTATTTGCGCATCGATACCACCAACCCTCCGGGGCACGAAATGCGTGCGGTTGATTTCTACAAGAAGATTTTGGATCAGGAAGGCATTGAGAATCGCGCGTTCGAATACACGCCGGGACGCGGCGATCTGTGGGCGCGGTTGCCGCATACCACGGTGGAGGCCAAGCGGCCGATCGTCCTGCTGAACCACATGGATGTGGTGACCAGCGATGCGGCGCACTGGAAAGTTCCTCCGTTTAGCGGCGAGATCAAAGACGGCTGGCTCTGGGGACGCGGGGCGCAGGACATGAAAGACGAAGGCCTGGCGCAACTCGTGGCGATGGTGATGCTGAAGCGCGAGAAAGTGGAACTCGACCGCGACGTGATTTTCCTGGCCGTGGCCGACGAAGAAGCCGAGGGGACTGGAACTGATTGGTTCATCGCGCATCAGCGGGAGTTGCTGGGGAATGCGGAGTTTCTGATCAACGAAGGCGGAGAGAACCTGCTGGAAAATGGCAAGGTGAAATATGTGGGCGTGGATGTGGGCGAGAAGACTACGTTCTGGCTGCACGTTGTGGCGCACGGGAGGCCGGGACACGCTTCGCGGCCGATTCCGGATTCGGCGCCGAACCGGCTGGTGCGGGCACTGAACCGCATCCTGGCTTACCACACGCCGCTGATGGTGCTGCCGGTGGTGGAAGAATTCTTGCGCGAGATGGCGCCTTACGAGCCGCCGGAGGAAGCGGCGGAGTATCGCAACATTCGCAAAGCGATTGAAGACAAGAAATTTCAGCAGGATGTGGAGAAGGACGAGTCACTGAACTTTCTGTTGCGCGACACGATTTCTCTGACCATGATGGGCGGGTCGGAACAGACCAACGTGATTCCTCCGGAGGCGTGGGCGAACCTGGATGTGCGGATTCTGCCGGGAGGAGAGCCCAAGGCGCTGCTCGAGCAGATACGGCGAGTGGTGGATGATCCGAATGTCACGGTGGAACCGCTGAATGCGGAGTTTCGGCAGGCTAATTACTCGCCTACGAATACGGCGCTATACGATGCGATCCGCGAAGTCTCGGCGAAGTATTTCCCGGGGACTCCGGTGGTGCCGCACATCACCAGCGGCTACACGGAGAATCAGCGCTACCGGCCGCTGGGGATTAATGCTTACGGCTTCTGCCCTTATACGGCCACTGAGGAAGAAGGGAACACCGAGCACGGGAACGATGAACGGATTCGTGTGGAAGAGGTGCGGCGGGGGCCGAGGATTTTGTTTGATGTGGTGGCGGCGGTGGAGGAAGGCCGTGAGAAGGATCGAGGTAAGGTTGCGGCGCAATGAACCCACTACTCCGAGAAGACGCGGCGAGACGGCCCCGCATTTTTCTCTTTAACGGGCCTATACCGCTTGCAGAGTTGGACGCTTGGCTGATCGAGAGAAATCTCACAGTTCCTGACGATCTAAAACAGGTCTGGTGTGAAACGGGCGGAGGAGTGATATTTGAGTCCGAGACGATCCTTGGGCCGAACGGGAATCGCGAGTTGGGCGAGAACATCGATCTCGAGAACGAGTTTCATAAACAGAAAGGAATGCCCGCCGATTGGCTCCTCTTTCATACTGGTTTCGAGCTTACAGCGGTCAGAATACCAACCGGCGAATATGCATGCCTCCGAGAAGGCTCATACGAGGTCACTGAGACGTTTGGTTCCTTTGCCGAGTGGTATGCGATGATTCGAGCGGAGCTCGCCTCTCGGTACGGGCTGTCGTGATGCATCGGGTCGGCACGTGGTACTTGCGGGAACTCCCTGCCGAGTTCGTCTGAGCACATGCGGAATGGGATCCTTCGTCGATGTTGCTTTGCTTCGCGAAGCAACACTCTCCTCAGGATGACAATGTAACCGTCATCGCTCCGTCGCGCCGCAGTGCTTCTCGTACTGTTCGATGATGAAATGGTCGGTCATGCCGGCGATGTAGTCGCAGACTACGCGGGGCAGGGATTCCTGCGTGGCCTTTTCCTGATAGTAGTGCGGGAGGGCTGAGGGGTTTTCTATCCAGAAGGCGAAGAGTTCGCCGACGATGCGTTCGGCGTCGTCTTTTTCTCCGGCTAGGGACGCGCTGTAGTAGAGATTTTCGTAGAGGAAGTCTTTGATCTGCTTGCGCTCGGCTTCTACTTCGGGGCTGAATGTGGCGAGGCGCTCTTTGTGCAGACGCACATCGTTCAGGGTTTTGATTCCGGCTTGCTTCAGCCGCGCCTGCGTGTTGGTGATTAAGTTTCCGGCTAGACGGTTCAACACTCCTTTTAGAGCTTCGTTGAATTTCAGCTTGGGAGCGGCATTGGGATAAGTCTGCTCGGCTTCGCGGAAGAAACGCTCGAAGACTGGTACGCCTGCGCGGATTTGTTCGAGCGTCAGCAGATGAGCTTCGTAGCCGTCGTCGAGGTCGGCGGTGTTATAGCCGATTTCATCCGTCAAGTCGATTAGCTGCGCTTCCAGCGGAGGGCGGTGGTCGAGAAGATACTCCGCCAACTCCGGGTGTTTAGCCGCGTCGTAGTCGCGCGAGTGTTTGATGATGCCCTCGCGCACTTCGAAAGTCAGGTTCAGGCCGCGGAAGGCGGCGTAGCGCTGCTCGAAATCTTCGACGATGCGCAGCGCGTGCAGGTTGTGGTCGAAGAAGAGGCCGTGGGCGCGCATGGCGGTGTCGAGTGCTTTTTCGCCAGCGTGGCCGAATGGAGGATGGCCGAGATCATGCACCAGGGCCAGCGCTTCGGCTAGATCGACGTTGAGCGCGAGCGCTCCCGCGACAGTGCGCGTGATCTGCGCTACTTCGATGGTGTGGGTGAGGCGGTTGCGGAAGTGGTCGGAGTAGCGACGGGTGAAAACCTGAGTCTTGTCTTCGAGGCGGCGAAAGGCGCGGGCGTGGATGACGCGGTCGCGGTCGCGCTGGAAGTCGTTGCGGTAGGGATGCGGCGGTTCAGGGAAGCGGCGTCCGCGGGAACGTTCCACCTGCACCGCGTAGCCGGCCAGCATTTGCGAAGTTTAACAGGTGTTAGTACCCAGTACCTAGTACCCAGTAGCTAGTGGCCGGAACTTTAACGGAGCCTGAGTACCATT
>JBEKWP010000038.1:0-48531 GCA_049512915.1 Candidatus Sulfotelmatobacter sp. | reverse complement strand
TGGCAATTATCATTTTGCCCACGATTACGGGTGTGTGCACCCCGGCATGCCTCTTGGCCGCAAGCATCTCCGTCGAAGCCGTGACGCCCCCACTGGTGGGATTGGCCATACTCAAAGAGCTAGTTCCAGACTAGGCATCGCCCAGGTGGAAGTCAAACACCGATGGTTAGACGACAACGCGACGTCCAAGCTTCGCACTGTCCTAGGGCTCCCGCATCATAGGACAGGAAAGTGCTGGGGCTGGATTGACACGGTATGCATGCATATGCAATAATAGCATGCATAAGACAGGAGGATGGATGCCTACAAGCGCATCGATTTCTGATTCCGACCTCGTCCGCCATCATGCACACGAAGAGTACATTACCGCCGCGCGCAGGCGGGGTGACAAAACCGTCACGATAAATGTCGGCAAAGTTCATAGGGCCCTGTCCCTGAACAATCGCGTGCCCTTGGTATGCGCGGCTCTGGGCTCCAAGAAATTTCTGACTGAGAACCACCTTAGACTCATCTCGAAAACGGGACCTCCATCCGGACAAAGTACCACGGTCACATTCACCTACGAGATTGTCAACTCAGCGTCACAAAAGCATTCCGCAGAGGAGGCCTGGCAGTCGCTTCGTGGGATTGGCAAGGACATCTTTGCGTCTTATGGAGGCGGAGAAGCTTATCTCAAGCAAGAGCGCGACAATTTCTATGGGCCCAGCCAAGACCCCTTGAAGCGCAAATCATGAGCCGAATTTATTGGGATACAATGCTCTTCATTTATTGGCTGGAAGACCATCCGCGGTACGGAAGTCGCGTCCAACAAATTTTCGAGCGCATGGAAGAGCGCCAAGATCAGCTTTGTACAAGCACCTTTGCGGTTGGAGAGACGCTCGTCGGCTTCCACCAGAGAGGCGCTATCGAAGCGGCTGCCCATGTTCGAAACTTCTTCCGGCAAGATTCGGTGGAAGTAATTCCATATACTCTGGAGACGGCAGACCTATATGCGGAAATCCGCGCGGTGAGCGGATTTTCCTCAGCAGATTCAATCCACCTTGCCTGTGCCGCCAGCGCAGGCATAGACCTATTCCTAACCAATGACAAGAATCTCATAGGCAAAGTCATTCCGGGCATCCAATTCGTCGCTGGGCTTGACTCAAACATTCTTTAATGCATCGCGTGTTCCGGTCCCTCGGAAATTCAGCACGTAGCTCATAATAAAACTTATTCTGGAACCAAGCGGTGGGCCGCGCCATCTAGCTACTGAGGAGAATTCATAATATGACTTCCACCATAGTTGCTGATCAGAAGAGCGCGACGGGAACAGGAAAAGCGTATCCGGCGAAGGCGTATGCGGCGCAGAGTGCGGCTTCGGGGCTGGCGCCGGCTGCGATTCGGCGTCGCGAGCCGGGGCCCACCGACGTGCGGATCGATATTCTGTTCTGCGGAGTTTGCCATTCCGACCTGCACCAGGTGCGTAACGAGTGGGAAAACATGATGCCGACGGTTTATCCCTGCGTGCCGGGTCATGAAATTGTCGGCCGCGTAGCCAAGGCTGGGAGTGCCGTCAAAAAATTCAAAGAAGGCGATCTGGCGGCGGTGGGCTGCATGGTCGATTCCGACCGTGTATGCCCGAACTGCCGCGCCGGCAACGAGCAATTCTGCGACAGCATGCCGACCTTCACTTACAACGCTGAGGACAAGCACCTCGGGGGGGTGACCTACGGCGGATATTCGGACAGCATTGTGGTCGACGAAGCCTTCGTGCTGCGCGTCCCGGAGAAGTTGGACCCGGCGGCCACCGCGCCGCTGTTGTGCGCCGGCATTACGACCTATTCTCCGATGCGGCACTGGAACGTGCGCAAAGGGCAGAAGGTAGGCGTGGTGGGCCTGGGTGGGTTGGGACACATGGGAGTGAAATTCGCCCATGCCTTCGGGGCGCACGTTGTGCTGTTTACGACTTCGGCAAACAAAGTAGCAGATGGACTGCGCCTGGGCGCGGACGAAGTGGTGATCTCAAAGAATGAAGCCGAGATGGCGAAGCACCTGGGCAGCTTCGACTTTATTCTGGACACAGTTTCCGCAGAACACAACTTGAATGCTTATCTCGATCTGGTGAAGCTCGACGGAACGTTGACGGTGGTAGGGGCATCTCCCACGCCGTTACCGCTCGGGATAGGGAGCTTGCTGTTCCGGCGGCGATCGCTTGCGGGATCGATCATCGGAGGCATTCGAGAAACGCAGGAGATGCTGGATTTCTGCGCCGAGCATGGCATTGTTTCGGATATCGAACTGATCCCGATTCAGCAGATCAACCAGGCTTTCGAACGCCTGGCGAAGAGCGATGTGAAATATCGTTTCGTCATCGATATGGCTTCGCTGAAGTAGTGCGATCAGCGGCTGAGTTTCTGCTCCAGAGTGGTTTTCACAGACGGCCACTCCGAATCGAGGATGCTGAAGTAGACCGAGTCACGCACCCGGCCGGTCCAGGTGAGCACGTGCCGGCGCAACGTGCCTTCTTCTTTCGCGCCGATGCGCAGGATGGCGTTGCGCGATTTCAGATTCAGGGCGTCTGTCTTCAGCTCAACGCGAAAGCAGTTCCACACTTCGAAGGCGTGGCGCAGCATGAGGAATTTGGCTTCGGTGTTCACCCCAGTCCGCTGCCGCGCCGGGATGATCCAGGTGGAACCGATCTCGACCCGGCGGTTGGCGCGGTCGATATTCATGAAGCGGGTGCTGCCGATCACTCGCCCGGAGCCGCGCTCGACCGTGGCAAACGCCACTGACTCTCCGCGTTCCTGCTCCTCAAAGATCTTCTTCACAAGACGCTGGAAGTCCTCACGCGTCTTTACGCGGTAGGGAATCCACTGGAAGATGTCGTCGAGAGAATCCTTGGCGATCTCCCAGAAGATTTCGGCGTGTTCGCGGCGAATCGGTTCGAGACGTATGGCGGAGCCTTCCAGCGTGACCGGCATTACGATTTGTAGCGGAGAAGCTGCCAGATTCATCGTGTGTTCCTTTCCTGACCGCACCATTATCTTGCATCTTGCGCCGGTTTGCGGCATCTCAACAGCGACGCACTATAGAATGAACGACGTTGACCTGCAATGATCTCATTCGTCCAATGCTGTAGAAACCGGAACTGTACCGGCCGCCGACGTCAGGAGAGCCAGCGGTGAAAGCGCAGTGTTTGCCGTTTACGCAGATCCCGCATACCACCCGCCTCTTCACTGATTTTCTCGCCTACCCCCCCGGCGTCCAGCCGTTTTATCCGCATTCCCCGCATTTCAGCGAATGGTTCAAGGCGCAGGCTTCTTCTCTGCAATATGACTCGTCCCGCCGGGAGCGCGTCAGCGCGATTCTGGAGCGGCAGAATAAATCCTGGAACGCCTCGCCGCAGACCATGGCCAACCTGAGCCGTCTTCGCGCGGGCGCGGCGGCCATCGTGACCGGCCAGCAAGTCGGATTGTTTGGCGGACCGATGTTTGCCATCTACAAGGCGCTGACCGCGGTGAAGTTGGCTGACGAGGCGACTGCGGCAGGCATCGATGCGGTTCCGGTCTTCTGGCTCGCAACTTCGGATCACGATCTTGCTGAGGTGAATCACGTTTCGATTCCCGGTCCCGATGGCCTACTGCGCACGCTGACAACCTCGAGCCACGGGGTTCCGGGGGCGCCGGTCAGTAACGTGCGTCTGGGAGAAGAGATTCTGCCGGTTGTGGAAGAGGCTGCATCTCTGCTGGGAGATAGCGAGGCGTCGCAGTTTCTGCGTGCGTCGTATCGTCCGGGGGAGACGCTGGGCACGGCTTTCGCCCGCTTCTATGCGCAGCTTTGTGGCCAGTGGGGTGTGATTCTTCTCGATGCTTCCGACGCTGAACTGCATAGCGTGGCGGCGCCGATGTATCGCGCCGCAATCGAACGAGTGGAGGATCTGGATGCTGCGCTGCTGGCGCGAGGCGATGCTCTTGAGAAGGCGGGATATTACCAGCAGGTGAAGGTGACGCCGTCGTCCGTGCTGCTTTTCGCGTTGCGCGATGGAGCGCGCACGGCGATCCACCGCCGGGAAGGATCGAATCAGGCCGGGGAGTTTGTTATCGGAGGCGAACCTGGCGCGGAAAAGATTTCATCCGCCGAGTTGCTCGATCGTATTGCCGCCGCCCCGGAAAACTTCAGTCCCAACGTTCTCTTGCGACCCGTCGTGCAGGATTATCTTTTGCCCACTCTGGCTTACACCGGAGGCGCTGCCGAAGCGGCATATTTCGCGCAGGCGGGGGCGGTCTATGAGAAAATCCTGGGCCGCGTGACGCCGATCGTGCCTCGTTTTTCGGCAACTCTAGTTGAGCCTAAAGTGCAGCGCTGGCTCGGGCAGTACGGCATTGCAGTGCGAGACGCATTCGATGGCCCTGAGGCGCTGCGGCAGACGCTGGCCTCGCGCACTCTGCCGGCAGGGTTGCAGGCGGCCTTTGAACGCGCGAACCAGTCGGTCGACGAGTCTTTTTCTGGTTTACAGGAAGCGCTGGCCAAACTTGATCCCACGCTCGTCGAGGCCAGCCAGACGGGTGCTTCAAAAGTGCGCTACCAACTCGACCGCCTTCGCGAACGCGCCATGGCCGCGGAATTGCGCCGCAGCGAAGTTGTGAGCCGGCATGCCTTTGCGCTCAGCCAGGCACTCTATCCCGAGAACGCTTTACAGGAGCGCGGCGTGGCCGGCGCGTATTTCGTTGCTCGCCACGGAACCGAGCTGCTGCGCAGCATCTATGACACGATGCGCACGGATTGCCACGACCACCAGATTTTGGAATTGTAGGGTCGTCTTTCTTAGCGTAGCCAGCTTAGGGCAGCCAGCTTACCGTAGCCACGCTTCGAGCTGCTCGATCGACTCTACGCGAGGCAGTTCGCGGCCGCGGTAGGCGCCGGACACGTCGAACAAGACTGCCTCCATCCCTGCATTGCGCGCGCCCAGATAATCCACGGAGTACATATCGCCCACATACAGGCTCTCGGCGGCACGCGCCTGCATGGCGCTGAGCGCGGCCTCAAAGATTTCCGCGCGCGGCTTTTCGACTCCAACGGTTCCAGAGTCTGTAATGCTTTCGAAGCAGTCGGCAATACCGCAGCGGGAGAGCACGTGCTCGATCTTTCCATCGGAGTTGGAGATCACGGCAATGCGGAAATTCTGGCGGATGCGGGTAAGGGCATCGTGCGTGCCGGGGAGAATTTGATCCCAGTTGGCCGAGCTGCGTGTGTTCTCGACGAGCACTTCGCGGAGGTCTGACGGTTCCCCGAGTTTCTCGAGCAAGTGAGTATGGAATATCCACCAGAAGCCGTGATCGACGTGGCCGCTCGTCATGCCCTGGTCGAACTCGTGCTTGGTTCTGCGCTCGAGAGCTTGCCATTGTTCGAGCGAAGGATGTCGGTCGCTCGAGATGGGGGCCATGATTTTCGCGCGGTTGGGAAACAAAAGAGTATTGCCGACATCGAAAAAGATGACGCGCCGGTCCGCCATCCGTCCATCTTACTGAAAGCATCAGGCTGAAAGCATCGGGAGCGGGGCAAGATGTTGGTTTTCACGCGCCTAAGGCGGAAACCGGATGGCCCGGCTGATGCCGTCGCAGCGACGCTTCCGTGACCAGCGCGGAGAAAAAATGTAATATCCTCACTTGCGGCATCCAGAGTGTTTTTTGCATCGGGCCCCTGCTATGGCGCTTTCTTCGACAACGTGGATGATCTCGGGCTTCGCGCGGACCACGCGGGCCGCGCTCTCGCTGCACAATCTGTTGCGGGCCCAGCCTGCGCTGGTCGCGAGCCTCATGCTGTTGCAGAAACATTCCAGCCGCCGCGACGACGTTTACAACATTCTCTGGGCGATCGTCTTCGGGTTCGCCACGCTGAATATCCTGAGCCTGGCCGCGCGACGTTTCGAGCCCAACCGCCGCGGCCTCACGTTTGGAGAGTTGATGGCAGTCCTTGTGGTCCTGCTTTCCATCTTTCTGCTGGGGTGGGAGTTGTTAGGCGTATTCCGCATCTTTCCCATCAAACTACAGCGCTAAGGCTGCTCCTTTGAACTCCTCGGCCGAGCCTCCCGCTGCACCTGGGGCACTAGGTCCGCTTTTGCGGTATGATTCGCAAAATGACGAAGCGTCCAGCTACGATCGAAGTTACCTGCCCCTGCTGCAGCGCGCTGCTGAAGATCGACACCGCAACGGCCGCCGTGATCGCGCACACCGCCGCCGTGAAGCCCAGAATGTTCGAGGACATGGAAGCCGCTGCCCGCGCCATGAAGGAGCAGGACAGCCGCCGCGAATCGATCTTCCGGCAATCGGTGGAGGCACAAAAACATGCTTCCGAACTGCTGGACAAGAAATTTCAGGAGGCGGTGAAGAAGGCCAAGGAATCTCCGGACACGGGCAAGCCCATCCGCGACTTCGATCTGGATTGAGAGCAGTGGCCAGTGGTCAGTGGTCAGTGGCCAGCAAAACCCACTGGCCACTCACATTTAGAATTGAACCATGGCGATTCGTCCACTGCTTCTCGGCCACCGCGGCGCGCGTGCCGAAAAATCTATTCCTGAGAACACGCTGGCCTCGTTCGACCTCGCGCTCGCTCAGGGCTGCGACGGTTTCGAATTCGATGTACGGCTCACGGCGGATGGGCACGCGGTCGTCTGCCACGATGCCACTGCCCACGGATTGAAAATTACCGGATCCTCAGCCGAAAAGCTGGCGCTGCTCCAGTTGCTCGAAGTCTTAACCCGCTACCAGAACACTGCGTTTCTCGATATCGAGCTGAAAGTCCCGGGCCTCGAGGCGATTGCCGCGGATTTGCTGCGAAAGGTTGCCCCGGCCCGTGGATATGTGATCTCTTCGTTTCTCCCCGAAGTGCTGCAGGCAACTCATGAGTTAGACGCGACCATTCCGCTGGGATTGATCTGCGAGACCCAGGCCCAGTTGAGCCGCTGGCGCCGGTTGCCGGTCCAGTACGTGATTGCGCACCGCAAGCTGGTGAGGAAGGTCATGATCGATGAGATGAAAGCCGCGGAGAAAAAAATATTGGTATGGACGGTGAACGCCACGGTGGACATGAAGCGCATTTCGAAATGGGGAGTGGACGGCGTTATCTCAGACCACCCCAAGCGGCTGGTGCGTGCTCTAGGCCGACAAAAAAAGCCTTAGCCGCGGATTGCGCGGATTCTCACCGATACCTCTCCTGGTTTTAATTTCCGATTGGATTATCCGCGGAAATCCGTGTAGATCCGCAGCCAAGAATCTAATCCGCCGCGGCTTCGAATGCGGCCGTGGCGTGCCCTACCGGCCGCAAGAAAGCGGCGCGCTCGGTTTCAAAAGCTTCCAGGTTCGCTCCCATGGCGTGCTCATCCCAGCCGAGAACGGCGCCGATGCGCAACGCGGCTTCGCGGCTGCACGACTCCGACCAGCAGGTGCCCAGCGCCACCGGCACGCGGCGCAGCAGCACGTCGCCCAAAGTTACGGCAAACTCTCTGCGGTAGGCTTCCACCACTTCAGCGATGACATGAGAGGTGTGGGGACAGATCGGCGCACGGAACTCAGCGCTCACCAGAGCCATGCGGGCGATGTCGGCAGCACGCTTGCCGTGCCATTCCACCATGCCGCGAGCCGTTTCCTCGCTCACTGCTCCCAGGCGCGCAATTTCGAGCACCGCGTCGTCCAGAAAAGGATCCAGCGCATTGTCGGGTCCCATCGTCATCGTAGTCGGTTCGATCGCCTTCAGGCCGATCTTGCGGGCGCACTCCCGCGCGAGTGAAGCCGCGGTGGTCAACTTGCCGCCGATCACGGAGAGCGTGTGCGCCGCGCCGTCATCGGTGTGGTCATGCAGGATGTGCTGCCGCGTGACTGCCGAAGGCTTATTGTCCGGTGAATAAGGCAGCGGCCGGACTCCTGCAAATGCGTGCTTCACGCTCTGCGCAGTTATCTTGGCCTTGGGAAACAGTTGCGCTACAGAACGCACGAGGTAGCTGATCTCGTCCGGAGAGGGAACGGTCCTGGACGGGTCGCCGTTGTCGGCCACTTCGGTCGTTCCCACGAGGAGCTGGTCATTCCAGGGAAGGACAAAAATCGGACGGCCGTCCACTGCCTCGGTATAAACTGCAGCATTCGGCGAACCCGAAAACCGCGGCAAAACAATGTGGGAGCCGCGTACCCCCCCAAGCATCGGTTTAGCCATGCGGATGGAAGAGCGCTGGCACACGCGGTCAGCCCATGGTCCGCTGCAGTTGATTACCCAGGCTGCATCGACACGCTGGTCCCGTCCTGTGATCTGGTCGCGCAACAGCACGCCGCGGGTGCGCCCGTGCCGGACGTCAACCGCGAGCGCTTCCATGTGATTGCGCACGGTCGCTCCGGCGTCGACGGCCTCAATTAACCACTCCGCCACCAGCCGTTCGGGAAATTCGCATTGGGCATCTTCGTAGTTGAAGAACGACCAGCGATGCCCAGCGTCCAGCGCTCGCTCCAGCCGTTTCAATTCCATTTCCGTGGCGTCTTTGCTGGGCGGTTTTCCGGCCATGCGCTGGTAGAGCCACAATCCGGCGCGCACTTTCATGGCGCTACGCTGGCTGGTCTCATTCAAAAGGAGCAGGAAGTGCATGGGATGCACGAGGTGAGATTTTTCCCGAAGCAACTTTTCTCGTTCGCGGAGCGATTCCCGAACCAGACCTAATTCACCGTGCTCCAGGTAACGCAGGCCGCCGTGAATGATGCGCGTGGAGCGGCTGGTTACTCCGGAGGCGAAGTCATTCTGTTCGACCAGCAGGGTGTGTTTGCCTGCGCGAGCGCATTGCCGCGCCACAGCGACGCCGTTGATGCCCCCACCAATCACCACCACTTGAAAGTGCTGGCCCTCCAGAGAGGCTCGGGGATTTGCCGCTAATACCATATCTTATCAATCAGATACAGGGTTTTCCAAAGGTTTTACTAGAGTCACGAACTGAGCCGCGCCCGACACTATGACCCTTAAAGTGTGCACTCTCCGCGCCGGGCAGAGAAGGTAACCTTGGTACCGCAAAGATTGATGACCAAAAGGATAAACCTCCCGGCTCAAAGTTACGAAGTAGCGAGAGCAAGTGTAAAACATTCCTGCACTCGTTGCCCGCACCGCGATGGCTCATTTAGAGTGGTTGCCAAATGTCCACTACTGGCGAACGCTTCGAACGCGTAGTCGCGATCATGGAGCGCTTGCGGGCTCCCGGAGGCTGCCCCTGGGATCGCGAGCAGACCTTCGATTCTATAAAGCCTTACACGCTGGAAGAAACTTATGAAGTGCTCGAGGCCATCGATAATCGAGACTGGGACGAGCTTCCGGGAGAACTCGGTGACCTGCTGCTGCAGGTGCTTTTCTATTCGGAGATCGGCAAGGAGCAAGGGACATTTTCGATTGATGATGTTCTCGACCGGCTCTCGGGCAAGCTGGTGAACCGGCATCCTCACGTATTCGGCGACACGAAAGCCGATACTTCTGCTGAGGTGAAGCGCAACTGGGAAGCGTTGAAAGTTGAAGAACGAAAGAAGCGTTTCGGCGGGATCGCGGAGGCCACGGCCGGTTCCACGAAGACTACACCATCGATTCTGGCTGGCATCTCTTCGTCGATGCCATCTTTACTCGAAGCTCACAAACTCAGTTCGCGCGCGGCACAGGTGGGCTTCGACTGGCCCAACATGGAGGGCCTGTTCGACAAGCTCAGCGAGGAGACCGGCGAACTCCGCCAGCACTTGCGGGAGTTTCCCGCTCCCGGTCCGCGCCCGGAAGGCGGCGGCGTCGCCGGTTCCGGGCGGCAGGCCATTCCCGAAGATCTGCGGGCGCGGCTGGAGGGAGAAGTCGGCGACCTTTTTTTCGTGCTGGTCAACATCGCGCGCTATCTGTCACTCGATCCCGAATCCGCGCTGCGCAAGACCAACCGCAAGTTCCGCCGCCGCTTTGAATGGATGGAGCAACGCTTGCACGAGCGCGGCGCCACTGCCGAAGGCGTTTCAATGCAGGAACTCGAATCTCTCTGGCAGCGGGCCAAGCAAGAGGAGAAGCCGGCGTGAGCCCGGACTCCATCGTGATTCGACGCTGCCAGGGCCTGGATGAGCTGCGCGCTTGCGTTGCGTTGCAGAAAGACGTGTGGAACTTCAGCGACGCCGAACTGGTTCCTCTGCGCATGTTCGTGGTGGCCGAAAAAGTCGGCGGGCAAGTGATGGGGGCTTTCGGCGGCGACGAAATGGTCGGGTTCGCGCTTTCCGTACCGGGTACGCGGTCTGGCCACGTCTATCTTCACTCGCACATGCTGGCGGTCCGCAAGGACCAGCGCAATGGCGGGCTCGGCCGCCGTCTCAAGCTGTTGCAGCGGGAAGATGCGCTGGCCCGCGGGATCGAGCTGATCGAGTGGACCTTCGATCCGCTTGAGATCAAGAACGCTTATTTGAATATCGAGAAGCTGGGAGCGATCTCCCGTCGTTATAACATCAACCAGTATGGAATCACGTCATCGCCGCTGCAGGGTGGGCTTCCGAGCGACCGTCTGATTGCCGAGTGGTGGCTGAAATCAAAGCGCGTGGAAACGTTGCTGGCTACGGGAAAGAATCCGCAGTTCGAGCGGGAGACTACGATTGAAGTTCCGGCGCAGATTTACGAGTGGAAGGCCGCCGCGGAAACGCGAGCGAAGGCCCAGCAGGTGCAGGAACGCAACCGAGAGCAATTTCTGCGCGCGTTCGGCGATGGGCTCGCCGTGCTTGGTTACGAGCGTGATTCCGCAGGTAACGGCAAGTTCGTGCTGGGCAACTGGGATGAGGAGTGGTCATATGCATCGGAAGACTAAGTCTTCACCACAGAGACACAGAGTCACAGAGAAAACCAAATCTTTGGTTTTTCCTGTTTATAGATTTTCTCTGTGGCTCTGTGCCTCTGTGGTGAGATCGTTCTTGTTGGCACACTATGAAGATTGAATCCATCACGCTCCGCGAAATTCACATGCCGCTCGTCCATTTCTTTGAGACGAGCTTTGGACGCACCTACAGCCGCCGCATTCTGCTGCTCACCGCTCATTGCGACGGGGTCAACGGCTGGGGGGAATGCGTGGCCGGCGAGGATCCTTTTTACAGCAGCGAGTGGACCGAGAGCACCTGGCCCACCATCACCCAATATCTTGCGCCCGCTGTTCTGGGGCGTGCTCTCGAATCAGCGCGCGACTGCGCGACCCTTTTCTCCCGAGTGCGCGGTCACCGCATGGCGAAAGCGGCGCTCGAAAACGCGTTGTGGGATGCCGAAGCGAAGCAGAAAAACCAGCCGCTGTGGAAGCTCCTGGGCGGTACGCGGACTGAAATCGCTTGCGGAGTTTCCATCGGCATTCAGGATTCCGTCGAACAACTTCTTGAGATGATTCAGATCGAGCTGGCTGCCGGCTACCGTCGCATCAAAGTGAAGGTCAAGCCGGGCTGGGATGTAAATGTGCTCGAGAAAATCCGCTCGCGTTGGGCCGATATTACGCTCAGTTGCGATGCCAACTCTGCCTACACGCTCGATCAGGTGGAGCACCTGCGCTCCTTCGATCAATTCAATCTTCTGATGATCGAGCAGCCGCTCTGGGACGATGACATTTACTACCACGCCCGGCTGCAAAAAGAGCTGCGTACCGCCATTTGCCTGGACGAGTCAATCGTCAGCGCCCGCACGGCGGCCATTGCGCTCGAAACTGCAGCGTGCCGCATCATCAACATCAAAGTCGGGCGCGTGGGCGGATTCAGCGAGGCAAAGAAGATTCACGACATTTGCCACGCTCAGAAGATCCCGGTCTGGTGCGGCGGGATGCTCGAATCGGGCATCGGCCGGGCCCACAACATTGCTCTTTCCACGCTCGAGAATTTCAGTCTGCCCGGGGATGTCTCTGCGTCCAAACGCTACTGGAAGGAAGACATCATCGATCCGGAAGTGCAAGTCTCGCCGCAAGGAATGATTGCGATCACCAGCCAGCCCGGAACCGGTTATCGCGTTAAAGAAGATCTCATCGAAAAGCTGACAGTAAGGAAAGAAACGCTGCGCCCCTGATGCTCGAAGCCGTCGCTCGAACCGGGGCCGCCGTTACCGTCAATTGAGATTACGCCGGTTACGAACGCGTTTTTGCAGAAGGCCAATCCAGCTTCATTTCCAGCGCCCCACCTCATTACCTAAGGTCCAGTGCCGAGGTTACGTTTACCGCCCGCTGCAACCCCGGTATTTTTGGGGTAGGCATCTGCCCCGGCCTAGGTTGTCCGCTGGGGAGCAAGAACCAATGACTATGCTCTTTCGCGGGGTCTCAAGAAAGTCCGAAAGCAAGTGCAACGGAATGGGCATTCTTGGGAAAGCTCTGTCTCTTGCGTTGGTGCTGGTTGCGCCTGCCCTGGCGCAAAATCAACTGCAAACGGGACCGCCCGCCACGGCTTATGGTCCAACTTACGATGTGAGTTGCGGCTATAGTTATCTCTCATCAACAATTCCTTCCGCCGGCAGGGTGGGTCTCAGCGGTCTGGATGTGACCGGCCACGCCAACTTTCTCCCGCATTGGGGAGTCGCCGTAGACTCTGTTTACGTTCGCACTTCCAACGTCCTGGCCACCGGACAATCGGGCTACACTTTAGCCTTCCTTGCTGGTCCAGTCTTTCATCTGTTTGAGGCCAGAAAAACGCAGGTGTTCGTGCACGCGCTAGCCGGCGCTGGGCTGGTTGACAGTGCAGTTCCCGTGAGTGGCACCGAATATTTACAGGGATGGGTGGCAAGGCCAGCTTACGCACTCGGGGGTGGGATCGAACGCTCCGTGGCGGGGCCTTTCGCGGTCCGCCTCACCGGAGATTACCTGCGCACCGCGTATGCAGACTCTACCGGCGACGTGCGCACCCAGAACAATCTTCGCGTCACCGCGAGCATCGTCTTTCGCCTGAGGGATCGCCAAAGCTCCGCCGCCAGCCGCTGAAAGCCTTTCCTAGTGCGACTTGGCGCCCGTCGTTCCCGCTTCTCGCTTATGATCCCCAGCTAGCTTCGCTTCTTCCGCCTTCAACATGTCCACTCCCTGGGCAAACGTGGTGTCGGAGGGCACGCGGCGGAAGTCGCTGAACACCTCATCAGACTTGATCGCAATACTCTTGAATATAAGAATCTTTCCCGTAAAGCCAAGGGACATGCGCGAAATTTCCCATGATCCATCGCCAACGTCGGATTGCTCGACTAGAAAGTGTCCGCCTTGGTCGAGATGCCCCAGAATTCCCCAGCCGAAGCCGACTTCCTTGAATAAAGTTCCATCGATTCGCGCAATTCTGCGCGATGCGGGATCGATCAGAACGAACCCCTGCATGCCCTCGAGCACCTGCTCCACGCGCGAAGGTGCCTCGTAGGCCGGATTGGGCCGGAATTTCAGACGCACCAGCCGAGCCCCTTCTTTGCCCAGGTGTGCAGCGCCTTGCTCATCGCCGTCATAGTCATAGAGAAAAGCGTCGGGCAGCGCCTTCACGATGCGCAGAGTGCGCTCGGCAGTCTGCTGCTCCTGGGAATGTTTGCGGGCAAGCTGCTCCGGATCGCTCACCAGACCGGCCAGGCGGTTTTCCTCGCCCTGCATTTGTTCGGGCGTGAGCGGGTGGTCGTCGTAG
Organism: Candidatus Sulfotelmatobacter sp.; assembly: GCA_049512915.1. Taxonomy (GTDB): domain Bacteria; phylum Acidobacteriota; class Terriglobia; order Terriglobales; family Acidobacteriaceae; genus Sulfotelmatobacter. The sequence goes on along the minus strand of JBEKWP010000038.1, from coordinate 34,918 downwards.
GCGATCGTCATGCCGGCCATGGCGCTTCGCGTTTCCACATAGAGTCTGGTTTGTGAACCCTGCGGAGTCTGCTTGCGCGACCGGAACATGTGCTTGATCGAATCGTCGTTGCCGGCCGCTACTTCATTGGCCACCGCGGCCCGCACCAGTTCCACGGGAGACGGCGAGTCTGGAGAAGCATTCGCGGGCCTGGAAGCACCGAGGGATTCTCCTTGCCTTACGGCGAGCAGGACGCCCAGCAAAACAGCGACGGTAATGCGAATCGACCCTATCCTCGTTTTGTCGCGCACGCTCTCAGTGTAACAACTGAGCCCTGGGTTCCTCGGCAGAAACTTGCCCCATCCTCTGTGGCTTGCGTATAGTCGAAGCAGTGAGCGGTTTTCCGTAATTGCCTCAAGGATTCTGATCTGAAGCAACCCGTCACGGATGCCGCAGCACCGGATCACCGTTTCACCAGGAGAGCGTCCAATGAGCGCACCCGCCAGTGGGTTGGCACAAATCGGTAAGTCGGTCTATATCAAGGGCGAACTTTCCGGCAGCGAAGATCTGTATCTCGATGGCCAGGTCGAGGGCAGCATTGCTCTCAAAGGCAACAGCTTGACGGTTGGCCCCAACGGCCAAGTTAAAGCCAGCGTCGAGGCCAAGGGCGTGGTGGTGCAAGGCAAGCTCGAAGGCAACATTCAGGCCAGCGATCGCGTCGAATTGCGTAAGTCCGCAATCGTTACCGGAGACATCAGCACACAGCGCATTTCCATTGAGGAAGGCGCATTTTTGAAGGGCAAGGTTGATATTCACCGCACCGACAAGTGAAGCGCGCGGGCGTTGAAGGATTTATTTCAGGAGTGACGAAGTCAGGATGTCGTCAGTCTCACAGGGTTTCATGAAACTCTTTCGCGGTTCATCCGGAACGGAGACCATCCCGGTACAGGGCGCGCAGAAGCTCACGCGGCGCTCCAGCGGCCTGGGAGAGTTATCCCGTATGTGGGAATCCGCGGAAGACCTTTGCATTCTAGACCTGGGATCGACCTCGCCCGCGAACATTCGCCATTTCACTGAACACGGCCACCGGATCTACAGCGAAGATCTGCTCACCGCCTCGACTGACCCTGAACTGCTCGGCAAGAACGAGGAGGGAAATGTGGTTCTCGACAGCCGCAAGTTTCTCGCCGATAACCTTGTCTATCCGGCCGCTCGCTTCGACATCGTGCTGTGCTGGAACCTTCCCGACTATCTCGATGAGAGCCTGGTAAAGCCGGTGGTGGGACGGCTCTGGTCGGTGTTGAAACCCGGCGGCATGCTGCTCGCGTTCTTCCACACGCGCGATGCTGGCCCGGACTCGCCCTGTCACCGCTTCCATATCGTGGGCACTGATATTCTCGAGATGCAGAAGATCGTGTTGCGGCGCGAGGCTCGTCGCGGACCTACCGGAGCGGTCCATACCGCCATCTCCGAAGGCTTCCAACTGCAGCGCGTGTTCAACAACCGCCACATCGAAACCCTCTTCCGCGACTTCGCCTCGATCAAATTCTTTCTTGCCCGCGATAACATCCGCGAAGTGCTGGTAGTTCGATAGTAGCCCCGGCTAGATAGTAGCGCCGGCATCTTGCCGGCTGTCCGGCGGGCGTCTTCGCCCGCCGCGCCGAGGCCGAGACGCCCCTTCGGTTTCGCTCAGTGCAGGCACTCGGGACTGCCGCCGGGACGGCGGCGGCTACTCTTGCATGCACGCCACCAGCGACTTCTTCCACACAATCACTCCCATACGGAAAAGATAATTCCGCGAGATCTCGATTTGCATCTCTGCCTCGTTAGAAACCACGGACGCCAGCACGCTCCGCATTTCGTCGGGAACATAAGCCCGCCGCACCGAAGTCAGCCCATCCAGCCAGGCCACCCGGCTTCGCATGATCGGAAAGCCAGCGAATGCCAATGCAAGATGCAGGGGATGGCGAATGAGATCGTTGATCAGCAGAGCCCGCCGGCTCACCCGCAGACCCTCGCGCATAAATTGCGCCAGTTGGTGTTCGTCAAGATGATGGGCGAAGAGGCTGCAACTTATCAGATCGAAGGCTCCGTCGGCGAAAGGCAGCGCCAGCGCATCGGCGACGACGCCGGAATTCCGCCCACCGCAAGGTGCTGTGCAGGGAAGATGAGATCTTGCTCGATCCAGCAGAGTTACGTCCAACTTAATCCCGCGACGCGCCAGTTTTTGCCGAACCACCTCGGGGACTTCTCCCGACCCGGCCGCCACTTCCAACAGCGAGAAGTGTTTCGAGCCGGAGACTTGAGCCGCGCGTTCCACCATTTTCTGCGTGGTGGCAACCCCGCCGAACCAGCGGTTGACCCGCCCAAGATCCCGGAGAGTGGTTTCGACGTCGGCGAGAGAGCAGGCATCAGAATCGAGAATCTCAGGAGCGTCGACTCGCTGCATGGCAAGGAGATCGCGCATGCGCTAATTTGCCTTCGCCGCTGGCCGCGCCGGGCTGCCGTCCGCCTTCACGTAGTGCGCGTACCAACTGAGGTTGCGTTCGAGCCTGTCTTTGATATGCGAGGGTGTTTTGAAGCTGTGGTACTCGCCGGGATACACCACTAGTTCAGTTTCGCGCCCCAGGCTCTTGAGCGCCTCGTACATCTGCTCGCCGCCAATGACGGGCACATTCCAGTCGATCTCGCCGCCCATAAACAGAGTCGGCGTGGTGATGTTGGCGACTCTGTAGAAAGGTGAGATCTTGTCCCACACTGCGCGGTTCTCCCACGGGTGTCCAAGTTCCACATCGTAGTCGAGAATGTACTGGTCATGCCCGTACAACGACGCGAAGAAAGCTGAACCCGCGCCGGTAACCGCCGCCTTGAAGCGCGTGGTCTGCGCAATGATGAAATCCGTGGAGATGCCGCCGTAGGACCAGCCACCCACTCCTAGCTTGTCCGGGTCGGCCACACCTTGCGCGATGGCATAGTCGACCATGGCCATGTCGTCCTGAAAGTCCTTGTCGCCCCAATCGGCGAAGATGGCTTTGCAGAAATCCTGTCCGTAGCCGGATGAGCCCCGAGGATTCGGCTCGAGCACCACGTATCCGTTGGCGGCGAAGAGTTGCGAGAAATGATTGAAGTCGCCGTAGTAAGCCCCCACCGGGCCGCCATGCGGGTGCAGAAGCGTGGGATACTTTTTCCCGGCCACGTAATCCAGCGGCTTGTAGAGATAGCCCGCCACGGTCGTGCCGTCCTTGCTCTTGAACTTGACGTATTCGGGCGTGACCACTCTGATCTTTGCCATGAATGCATCATTCACATGCGTGATGCGCGCAAGTGGGCCGCCTGAGGTCGTTGTGGTGAAGATCTCGGCTGGCCGGTCCATGTTCGTGATCTGAGCGGCAAGGTCTCCTGACTTGGCGATGGTGTAACTTGAGACCACGACGTGGCCGGAGATGGCTCGCGTGATCTCCCCGCCCGCTGCTGGGATTCGAAACAGGTCCTGCGTCCCGTCGTCATCGGCGACGAAGTAGATGAATTGCCCGTCGGGCGAAAAGCGCGGCGACCTGGACGAGCGATCGAAGGCCAGCGTCAACACCTTGGCCGGGCCTCCAGTTGCCGGAGAAACAGCAATGTGGTGGGTCGCATAAACGAGAAGCTTCGGATCAAGCTGCGTGACGTAGGTGATCGATTTTCCATCCGGCGACCACGCCGGCGAACCGTCGGAGCCGGGATTCGTCGTGACTTGTGTCAGGTGCGCGCCCTTGTCGGTGTTATCGGCCGAAACCACCCAGATGTTCGTGTCGTACGTGCGATCTGGGTCGGGCGTGGAGCGGTTGCTGCGAAACGCCAGCAGCTTGCCGTCTGGAGACCACGCAGGTTGCTCATCGTCGAAGTCGCCGGAGGTGACCTGCACCAGTGCTTTGTTAGCGACATCGAACACGTCGAGATGTGTGCGTCGCCGGTCGAGATAGCCGACGGTGTCGGTCTTGAAGCGATAGCGGTCGATCACGAACGGGGGAGGGGTTTTCGGTTTTTTCGGCTTCGCGTTTTTGTCTTTATCGCTGCTACCCGGCTTGTCTTGTTCTTTGGTTTTGGCTTCGTCGATTTCTTCGGGCGTCGGGTCTTGCAGGACGAGGACCAGCTGCTTGCTGTCAGGCGACCAGGCAAAATCATCAACGTCTTGAATCGTATCCGTCAGCTTCTGCGCTTCGCCGCCCATGCGGTTGAGCAGCCACACTTGGGTCTTGCCTTCGTCGCGCTTGGAGAGAAATGCCAGAAATTTTCCATCCGGACTCCAGCGTGGGTGCGAGGAGGAGACTTTTTCGGCTGTCAAGACAACCGCATCGCCGCCGCCCGCCGGAGTCATCCAGATGCGCGTCTCCGTCTTGTCCTCCTTTAACGACATAGTCGAGACCGTATAAGCCACCCACTTGCCGTCCTCCGCGATTTGCGGGTCCCCCACTGCGCGAATTTCAAACACATCATCCACCGTGATAGCCCGAGGCGCAGGAGGTGTAGACGGAGCAGTCTGAGCGGCGACGAACGGCGTCAGCAAATAAGCAGCACAGGCAGAAGCGCAAAACAGCAAAGCAAGTGCGCGGAATCGCATAATTATTTTCTTCCACATGCAGGAGTTCCGGGTGCGGTTGCGGAGCGGGCCTAAGTCTAAACCTCGGCCAGCTCTTCTTCCAGCAACTGCTTGTTATACAGGTCGCTGTAGTAGCCGTTCAAGGCGAGCAGTTCGTCGTGCGTTCCCGATTCCACGATGCGTCCATCGTGCAGCACGGCGATGCGATCGGCATTGCGAACCGTGGAAACGCGGTGTGAGATGAAGATGGTGGTGCGGCCCTGCATCACTTCGCGGAGGTGATTGAGGATTTTGTCTTCCGTATGAGTGTCGACGCTCGAGAGCGCATCGTCGAGAATGAGGATGCGCGGATTGCGAATCAACGCGCGGGCAATCGCGGTGCGCTGCTTCTGCCCTCCCGAGAGCGTGATGCCGCGCTCGCCTACCATGGTCTGATACTGCTCAGGGAAGCTCTCGATATCGTGGGCGATATTGGCGGCTTCGGCCGCTTCGTGAATCTGCTGATCGGAAGCCGATGCCTCGCCCAGAGCAATGTTTTCCCGGATGCGATCGCTGAATAAAAATGTCTCCTGTGGAACAAACCCAACACTCTTGCGCAGCGATTCCAGGGAGAACTCCCGAATCGGCCGGCCATCCACCAGAACCATCCCCGGCGCTGCGTCGTAAATGCGGGGAATCAGGCTGACCAGCGTGGTTTTCCCCGAGCCCGTCGGGCCCACAATCGCCATGCTGCTGCCGGCGGGGATTCGCAGGTTCAGGTCGTGCAGCACGGATTTGCCTTCGTAGGCAAAATTCAGCCCGCGAAATTCGATTTCGCCTTCCACCTGCCGGTCCGCGGCTTCAGGCCCATCTTTGATTTCAGCTTGCTCGTGCAGAATTTCATTCAGCCGAATCAGGGACGCCGTGCCTCGCTGGAAAATGTTGACCACCCACCCCAGCGCGATCACAGGAAACGTCAACTGCAGCATGTAAATATTGAAGGCGGCGAAGTCGCCTACCGTCACGGAGCCGGGAAGCAACAGAGTGGTTTTCGTTTTCAAGTAGGAAATTAAAACCACCGTCGTTTGTCCGTGCAGGACTTCGCGCCCGCCGATCCACAACACCAGCACCATGGCCAGGCCGAGCATGAGTTCCAGCGTGGGCCACAGCATGCCCATGAGCCGCACCAGCTTCAGGCTGCGGGTAACGTATTCCTGGTTCGCGCTCTCAAAGGACGCAATCTCCGCCTCTTCCTGCACGTAGGCGCGGATGACCCGGGCCCCGGAAAAATTTTCCTGCGCCCGCGCCGAAATGTCAGAGAACATCGCCTGAATTCTTTCGAAGCGCTCATGGATGCGCCGCCCAAAATGCTGAATGACAATACTCACCAGGGGAAGCGGCAGAAACGCATAGAACGTCAGCTTGGGGCTGATCAGCACCATGAACGACAGCGCACCGGCGGTGAATACCAGCGTATTCGCCGAGTACATGATCGCCGGACCCAGCAGCATGCGCACCGCGTTCAAGTCGTTCGTCATCCGGGCCATAATGTCGCCGGTGCGCGTGCGCTGGTAGTAGGAATAGGAAAGCGTTTCCAGGTGAGCGAAAAGATCGTTGCGCAGATCGAACTCGATGTCGCGCGAGATGCCGATCACGATCCAGCGCGTCAGGAACAGGAAAACTCCACGAACGACGGCGACCTCCAGCATCTGCCAGGCAAAGTGCAGCAACTTCGCAGACGTAACCCCGGTGTTGAGATCGTCGATCGCGTGCCGGATCACCTGTGGCAGCAATATCCAGGCGCCATTGCTGAGAAAAATGCAGAAAACGCCCGCCACAAAGCTCCAGCGGTAACGCTTGAGGTAGGGCAGGAGCGGACGCATGCTCTTGGGAATCATTCAGCTCGTCTAGATGAAATTCTAGCAGGCCGGGGTGCGGGTTTTGGAAGGCAGTTTGGAAGACAGGTTCGGCAGGGAATCGGTTTCGGGTGCCAAGGAGGCCCTGGGTCCTCGCTCACAGAAAGCCCGACGCCTGAGACTTGACGCAGACGACGGAAAGCTAACGGCGGTCTTTCTCGGCAGTCGCACGCTGTGCCATCGGAGTCAGGTCGCTTCTGAAAGCGACAACGCTGAGCGCCGTGAGCAGCGCTCCCCACGCGATGAAGAAGAACCATTCCGCGTAAAAGATGAATGCCTGAGCCATATCCATGACATTACTCCTCGCTGCAGTGGACCGGGGTCAGGCCGGGAGCCCAACCTCGGTCCGCCGTCAGCAAACTCAAGCTACAACCCACCGCGCACAACCCGACGCCTTACTCCTGCGGAGCAGGGGCCGAGTCCTGCATATGTTGCTGCATCCGCGCTTCCCGGTTGGCCTCGAACTGCTGCATCTTGGCCTGCTGATCAGGAGTGAGCAACTGAAACAGTTCGTTGTGGATGCGCGTTTCCTGCACCTTCAGTTGCACCAGCGTCTGCGCCTGCTGCGCGACCAGCGCTTGCACCTTGGCTTCGTCATAGGTGCCTTCTTCATACTGCTTGAGCTGCTGCTGCATCAGGTGAAGCTGCTGCATCTGCGGCTTCATCGCGGCGTGCTCTTTCTGCAGAACGGCTTTCATCTGCGCGCGCTGGGCATCAGTCAGATCAAGGTCTCTGGAGAAGAAGCCCATGGGGCCTCGCATGCCAAAGGCATGGCCGTGCACCGGCGCGGTTGCATCCGCAGTTTGCGATCTGGCGACTGCGCCGCCCAACAGCACTGCCAGGGCAGCTACGAGCAATCGAAAACGAATCGTCTTCATAAAGTTTTTGCTCCTTACAACCCCGGCTCCCTCAACGCACTCGCTTCCTGGGATCCTGGGGCTCTTGAGTACAGTTATACAAACACGATTCGCTGGGAAAAGTGGTAAAAAGTCAGTCAATGCGAGTAAAGTTTTGTCAAAGGCAGCAACGTCCGGCCGAACAACAGGGTTAGTGGTGCAAGGGTTTGACAATTCTTTACCGCTGCCAGCCGCGATGTGGTGCACAATGAAAACTGCCAAGATGGAACGGATTCTCGTTATTGACGATGATGTCGAACTATGTACCCTGGTGGGCGAATACCTGCAGGCCGAGGGATTCGTAGTCGAATTCGTGCATGATGGCGAGAACGGGCTGCAGCGTGCCACTGCCGGCGGCTACCTGCTCGTAGTGCTGGACGTGATGTTGCCCGGCATCAACGGTTTCGAGGTGCTGCGCCGGATCCGCGCCACCTCCCGCCTGCCGGTGCTTTTACTCACTGCGCGCGGCGAAGATGTCGACCGCATCGTCGGATTGGAGATCGGCGCCGACGATTATCTGCCTAAACCCTTTAATCCGCGGGAACTGGTTGCGCGCATTCGAGCCATCCTGCGCCGCACGCGCAGCGACAAATCGGCCCCCTCTGCGCCCGATATCGTCCGCGTTGGGGAAATCGAACTCGATCCCGCCACCCGCAGCGTGCGCCGCGACGGCGAACCCGTCGACCTCACCTCGGTCGAGTTCAATCTGCTGGAAGTGCTGCTGCGCGAGGCTGGACGCGTGGTGCCCCGCGAGCGCCTGGTTAATGCCGTCTTGAGCCGCAAATTCTCGCCCTTCGACCGCAGCATCGACATGCATGTCAGCAAGGTGCGCAAGAAGCTCGGCGATACCGACGCCGATGAGCACATCAAGACCATCCGCGGCGTAGGCTACATCTTCGCCCGTCCCCGGGAGAAGGTCGGGGAAAAGGTGAAGACCTCATGAAGAGCCTCTTCCTCAAGATTTTTCTTTCCTTCTGGATGGCTTTTGCCTTGTTTCTCGTGCTGGCGATCCTGGTCACGCTGGCGTTTCGTCCGCGGACCTCAAGTTGGGAAGGTCTTCTTGCGACCGCGATGAACGACTCCGTGAACGCCTACGAACAGAAAGGCACGGCGGGGCTGGGCGAATATTTTGACAATCTGGAAAAGACGCAGCACGTACGCATCTTTTTATTCAATGAAAACATGGAGGAGGTCTTGCACCGAGGCGCGCCAGAATGGGCGCTGCGTGTTGCGAAGGGTGGGCCGCGGGTGCCGCACGAGGGCTTTATTTTTCCCTCACCGCCTCCGGTGTTGCGCGATTCCCGCGCTTCCTCTGACGGATTGCATCGTTACACATTGGTTCTGTCTCCTCCGCCCGGGCCACGCCTGTTTCTCGGCCCGCGGGGATTGCCCATTCCTGGTTTGATCATCGCCGTCATCTCTTCAGGACTCGTCTGCTACCTGCTGGCATGGTTCCTGACCATGCCAATCGTGCGTTTGCGTGCGGCCACGCGTCAACTCGCCGCTGGCGATCTCACCGCCCGGGCCGGTGCTCCCCATGTCACAAGACGCGATGAGGTTGCGGGCTTGATGCGGGATTTTGACGGCATGGCGGAACGGTTGGAAAATCTGGTCAAAGCGCAATCCCGCCTGCTCAACGACATCTCGCATGAACTGCGCTCGCCCCTGGCGCGGCTGAATGTAGCTTTGGGCCTGGCGCGGCAGCGTTCCGGGCCGGAGACCGCAGCCATGCTGGAGCGCATTGAACTGGAAGCCAGCCGCCTCAATGAACTCATTGGCCGCCTGCTCACTCTGGCCCGCTTGGAAGATGGCGAGCAGCACGTGCCCTCGACATTATTTTCGCTGGATGAAGTGGTGCTCAACGTAGCAGAAGATGCGGAGTTCGAAGCGCAGGCCAGGCGTTGCCATGTCCGCGGCGAAATCCCCCCGGGGATTTGGGTGGTGCGCGGAGATCCCTCGCTGCTGCACAGCGCCATAGAAAATGTTGTGCGCAATGCCATCCGTTACACGCGCGAAGGCACCACGGTCGACATCGATCTGGAAAAGAAGGAGATTGCCGGTGGTGAGGAAGCGGTGATCCGAGTCACCGATTGCGGCTCCGGTGTGCCTCCTGATGCGCTGGAAAAGTTGTTCCAGCCGTTTTACCGCCTGGACGATGCTCGGGGCCGGCAGACCGGTGGAGTTGGCCTCGGCCTGGCCATCACAGAACGCGCAGTGCGCTTCCATGGCGGACGTGTCGCTGCTACGAACCGGGCCGAAGGCGGACTTATGGTCGAGATCCACTTGCCTCTGATGGTGGTGACGGCCGGTTCCGAAGAAGCTTTAAGGGGAGTGGCCAGTGATCAGTGGTCAGTGGCCAGTGGCCAAAGGGAATAAACTAGCCACTGACCACTGATCACTGGCCACTGCTTTCCAGGCAACTCGCAGGCCCGTCGAAGGTTCCAATAGCTCCGGGGGTTTGCTCTTCCCACGCATTCCTGATACATAAATGGATGGCAATTCACGCCTTCAAATAGGGTTCACGCCCGGTTTGTGTAGCCGGGAATAAATAAAGAGCGCTCATAGGAGATAAACCGAAGAATGTGGACAAGGTTTGCCTGGATGGTGGCGATTCTGGCTCTGGTATCGATCGGCTTCCTGATGGCCTGCAACGCCAAGTACTCCTCGAACGATAATGGTCTGGTGGTGATTCCCAGCCAGGGGGGTGGCCCGCTGGTGAATAACCAGCTAAATGGGCCGGTGATGGAAACCTTCAGCCTCGATCTGTCGAACGGTTCCACCACGGAGATTAACAACGTGAATGGTCCTCCGACGCCGGGGTTGCCAACGGCTGTCGTTCTCGATCCCGCGGGTGCAAACGCCTACGTGATCGTCACTGCGAATCCGGCAGTGCCCGGCGGCAGTGTCACGGGGATTGCGGCGTTTCCCATCGCTTCCGATGGCAAGCTGGGAAGCGCCACGACGTACGCACTGAACAGCGCGAGTGTAACTGTTTTGGTCGGCGGGCAGCCCACAGTGGAATCGGTCCCCGTCACTCCAGTGGCCCTGAGGGTCGATTCGGCAGGCAAACTTCTCTTCGTGGCTAATAACTCGACAAGCGATAGTTCCGGGAACCCTGTGCCGGGCTCAATCTCAGTGTTCTCTGTCAGCAATGGCACTTTGAGCGAGGTCACGGGTTCGCCTTTTGTGCTTCCGGTAAACGGTGTCAACGTGAACCCACCGGAACCGTGCACGAATCAGGTGGCATGCTCCAGCCCGCTGGCGCTGGCAGTTACCCCGACCGTCTACCCTCCGCAGTACGCTTACTGCTCAGGGATTGCGCCCCCGACGACGGAGAACCTGTATGTACCGGATTCGATCAACAACATTCTGTTGAATTACTCAGTGTCATCGAGTGGCGCGCTGACTCTGAGTGAAGCTGATAATCAGGTTGGAATTCCAACCGGCTATATGCCCGACGGCGTGACGGTCGATCCCTGTAACCGGTTTGTCTACGTCTCGAACGGGCTTTCGAATGCGGCCACGTCCAATACGGTCAGCGCTTATACGATCTGCAGCACCGTCTCGCCGCCAAACTGCCCGGTCGCAGACTTCAGAGCGCTTGCGATTAAGGGGTCTCCCTTTGCCGTTTCCCCCGGCGAGGGTCCTGGGCCTTTGTCGATGGATGCTTACGGCAATTACTTGTACGTTGTGGATACCGTGTCAGGCCTGGTCTCGCAGTTCAGGGTAAGCACGGCCACCGGCTCCTTGACGCCCTTGACCCCACCATCTGTCTCGGCGAGCGGCGGGGCTGATTCGATTGCGATCCGCGGCGACGATAGTTTTGTGTTCGTCGCCAACAAGAATCCCGGGACGCTGTCGGAATACGCCATCAACCTCCAGAATGGAAACTTGACTCCGCTGCCGGTCATCCAGACGTTCAATTATCCCGCGGCAGTAGCGGTGAAATAATCAGCAGGAAACGGCATGATCTGTCCGCGGTCTGAATCGCCGCGGACTAGGTTGGAATTTTCAGAATCAGGTAAGCGCCCACCAGAGCGAAGATGAGATCGGGCGACCAGGCGGCCAGCGCCGCGGGCAGCAGGCTGATGTCTCCCATCGCCTCGGACAACCGCGACACGACCGTGTAAACCACCGCGATACCGACTGCCACGGCAACTCCCGTGATGGCGCCTTTCTTGGCTGCTGACAAGGAAAACGGAACAGCGAGTCCGGCCATGATGAACGTGATCAACGGGTAGGAAAGCTTCTGGTTCAGCTGCACTCGCAGCCTTACCACATCGAAGCCGCTTTGCTGCAGATCCCGGATGTAGCGGCGCAGTTCCTCATAGTTCATCTCGGAGTACTGCTTCACCTCCTTCTTGAAATATGACGGCTGCTCGGTGAGTTCGGGAAACGTGGAGACGTCGAAGGTGCGATAGCCTTCAATCGCGGCGACGTTCAAAGTCCGCTGCCAGCCTTGCTCAAAGATCCAGCGGCCCAGGTTGTCGGCCCAGTGGGCGCGCTCGGCGTGGATGCGCTGCGTAATGGTGAAACTGGCGGGATCGATTCGAAAGATGGTGAGGTTGGCGAACTGGTCGCGGTCGGCATCGAAGAACTGGTAGTAGTAGATGTCGTTGTGCTGGCCGAAAATCCAGCGCCGGTCGGGACGCAAATAGGTTTGCGGCGGCTTGCCCTTGATCTGGTTGTGCAGCGCTTCTTGCCGCTTGTTGGTATGCGGCAAGTAGAACTGGTCGGCAAAGAACAATCCGGCCGAGAGCACCGCGGCCGCGGCCAGCACTGGCATGACGATGCGGTAGACGCTGGTTCCCGTCGCCTTGATCGCCGTAATCTCATTGGAGCGGTTCATCAACCCGAAAGTGATCAGCACGGCCAGCAGCATGATGAGAGGCGCGACACTGTATAGCAGATAGGGAGAAACGTTGAGCAGATACTCCACGACTATGATCGCGGGCGTCTGATTGCGCAGAATGTCTCCCAGCAACTCGAACAGCGTGAATACCAGCAGCAGAACCAGGAACGCCGCAACGATCATCCCAAGGTAGAGAAAGAAATCGCGCAGCACATAGTCATCGAGCAGGGTAGGGAAGCTGGCACTAAAAACTCGCCGGCGACTGGAGGCGCGCTCGAAAGCATTGGCAGTTTCTCTGCGCCTTTGCCTGCGTTCAACTGCGGGGATGTTCCCAGGAACTTCATTTCGCTTCCATGCCAGTCGGATCACCGACAGCGATAACGGCCTTCGCTCGGCTTGCCACAGCAGGAACAACGCTGCGGCAAAGAATACGATGTTGGCGAGCCATGCTCCGAACATCGGACTTACTCTGCCTTGCTTGGCGAGTGAAACTCCAATCAGAGAAATAAAATAGTAGACGAAGACCAGAACGATCGTGAGCACGAATCCGCCTGATTTGCCGCTCTTCTTCGAGGATAGTCCCAGCGGAATGCCGACCATGGCCAGCACCAGACACGCCGTCGGCAAGGCAAATCGATTATGAAATTCGATGAGGTAGACGCGCGCCGATACAGGATCGACGCTGGCGGCGTGCCCAAGCAGCGCCGAGGTGCTGATGGCCTTCACGGGAGTTTGCTCGTCCGCTTTGTTTTCCGACGAAGCCAGTTCGATGGGGATGTCAGTTTGCTGGAAGGTTGAAATCTGGTAATGGTCAACCTTCGCGGGATCGGTTTCGTGCGTGGAGCCATTCTTTAGATGTAGGTGCAGGCGGTCCTCGCCTTCGGGGACGAGGATGCCTTCGCGAGCCAGCGTGATGCTGGGATTCGAAGGATCGGAAATATCGGCGAGAAAAACTCCGTTCCAAACTGCGCCTCCTTGCGCGCTGTGCACGTCCTGCACGTAGAGGACAAGCTTGGGAAAGCCTTCGTAAAACACGCGCGGTTGCACTTCATACGAAGCCTGCGCGCCTTTGAGTTGATCCTCGAGATGCGCGAGGGACTCCAGCGACCACGGTGCCAAATACAGTCCATTGACCAGCGCGAGCAGCCAAGCTGCGGCGACGAAAATCGCCAGTACTCGCGCAAAACTCCAGACGCCCATGCCGCTGGCTCGCATGGCGGTGATTTCGCTGTCAGCGGCTAGGCGGCTCAAGCCGATGAGAATCCCCACCAGCACGCTCATGGGAATGGTGTAGGTGAGCGCGAAGGGCACGGTGTAGAAGAAGATCTCGGCAACGCTCGGCAACGGCGCGCTGGCGCGGACTACGAGTTCCAGGATGTGTCCGAGATCGCGAGTGAACAGCACGAAGGTGAAGATCGCGGCGCCGATAAGGGCGTGCGAGGTTACTTCGCGAAGAATGTAGCGGGTGAGAATCCGCATGGACGCGCGCTTGCTGAGGGCAGGATAGCATGTGGGGCAGTGGTCAGTGGCCAGGGGTCAGTGGCCAGTTCTTGGAGCTGGCTTTATCTTTCATTCTTAAATCTTTGCGCTCGGGACGGTCCTTAACGTTCCAACGAAAGTTTAGGAACTGGTGAAGGTCGACCGCTCGAGTCCCTTGTGGATTCCTCGTCGAAATAAATATCAACGAGGCTGGTGGATTCGGGATTGCTTTGCGTGGGTTTCGGACCGGAATCGGGGTATCCCCCTCCCCCCTCCCCCCACTGGAATCATCACGTTAGCAGGAAATTCCTCGTAAAATCCGGATGTCAAAGAACTTAGATACTAAAATCCGTGAAAGAAAGGACTTAGAGGCGCGACGACGCGGGTTCACCCGACCGTCACGGCCTCGACCATGATCGCGCGATTTCGATGACGGCACAAGGTCAGATGTCACACGGGGGGTGTGGAAAAATCCTGGGGGCGAACGATGTTCTGACAGCGGTGGATTCGCAGATCGCCATCCTTTCGAAAGCCGTTAACGGGTAGCCTGGCTCGCGGTAGCGCAAAGATGGGGGGAAGGTCCCGGTCACAAAATCTCAATTGCGTGCAATCGCTGGTTTCAACAGCTAACTTCCGGTTTGCTCGTGGGTCACTTCTTGGGCTTCGAAACACTTAGCGGAAACGTCGCGATCTGGTACTTTGCTTCATCACTGTCGACGGGCGCGAGAAGCAAATTGCCACCAGACATGTATCGCGAACGAAAGTAATACGTCTTTCCAGCTTCTGCTGTGAAATGCGCAAACTCTACAGGATTTCCGAGCAATTCGGAATCTAAATTCACGCAAATATGGTGTTCTCCTGGTTCGAGGAACAGAGAAAGATAGGAATTGTCCCTGATTGCGCCGACCCATGACCCGTCGACGCCAACTCTACCGATCACATGCACTCCAATGCCGAATTTCCGTGCGCCAAAGTCCTGAATGAAGACGAGAGTCGCCCTTCCTGGCTCTGCCGCCGGCAGCGAGGAGTGAGACTTGTCAAGCGTCACGTTAAAACTGACATTCTCAGATCCGCAGGCTGAAGCTGAAGAGGAATCCTGAGCTAATGCGGATGCTGCAAAGAGGAAGGCAATGAGGACCATTTTCACCATAGTGTTTTGCCCGGTGGCTCGATTACAGCCTAAAGATCCATGGCTGTGATATTCAATTCAGTTTCAATTGTATAGTCGGCCACCTGGCGACTTGTCCTCAGTTCTAACACTCCGCCTAGATTGCCGATCCGCTTGCTGGGGCAGGAAAGCACGGGGCTTGTCCGCCGGTCCATGCCAGGGCGCAACGCGTGGCTCCCGCCGAATCAGTTCCCGTTGCCTGGTGCGCGGCATTTGTGGCAAGATTTCCTTGTTTCGTTGAATGAGGTTATCGTGCTTGCAAAGAAAACTGTTAAGAACCAAATCACCCTTCCCAAGGCGGTAGTCACTCGTTTCAGCGAGGTCGACTATTTATCACCCTTCCCAAGGCGGTAGTCACTCGTTTCAGCGAGGTCGACTATTTCGACGTGAGCACTGATGGGGAGTGCATTATCTTGCGTCCGCTGCAACGGAGTCGTGCCGAGGAAGTGCGCAGCCGGCTGGCTCAGCTTGGGATTGAGGAACGGGATGTTGCAGACGCGCTGGCGTGGACGCGCGAGAAGGTGTGAGCCGTAAAGTGGTCTTCGACACGACCACGGTGGTTTCTGCGCTCCTGTTTACGGACGGTCGCCTGGCTTGGCTGCGGCAGCATTGGCGCGAGCGCGGGTGCGTGCCTTTGATCTCACGCGCAACTGCTGCGGAGCTTTTGCGTGTCTTCCGTTACCCGAAGTTCGGACTCTCCCTGGACGAGGCGCGAGAACTGTTGGCCGATTATCTTCCTTATTGCGAAGTGGTCGAGCCGGTAGAAAAATGCGCATGCCTGTGCCGGGACGCGAACGATCAGGCTTTTCTGGACTTGGCTCAGAGCGGTAGAGCTGATCTGCTGATTAGCGGCGATCAAGACCTGCTAATACTGGCTGGGCAAACCACTTTTCTGATCGAAACTCCCGAAGGCTATCGCCGTCGAGTGTCCGTAGCGGATCGACCGTGAATGCAGCGCAAGGGATTGTGTTCAAGCAAAACCTGCAGCACTGCTCAACTATCCGGCTTTCAGAAACAACGCTCCTAGCGGCGGCAGAGTGAGTTTCAGCGAGTGCGGACGGCCGTGGGCCGGTTCGTCTTCGGCATTTACTCCGCCGAGATTGCCGACTCCGGTGCCGCCGTATTCCGAAGCGTCGCTGTTCAGCAACTCGTGCCAGTAGCCGCCTTCGGGAACGCCCACGCGATAGCCCACGCGCACGATCGGAGTGAAGTTGCAGACGATGAGAACGGAGTCTCTGGGAGATTCACTCTTGCGCAGCAGCGAGATTGTGCTGGTGAGATTGTCATTGCAATCGACCCACTCGAAGCCCGCAGGATTCGTATCGAGAAGGTGCAGGGCTGGTTCGCTGCGATAAAGCCGGTTCAGTTGTCCCACCCAGTTCTGCAAACCGCTGTGAACGGGATAGCGAAGCACGTCCCACTCCAGGCTGGTGTCGTGCGCCCATTCGCGGACCTGACCGAACTCGTCGCCCATGAAAAGCAGCTTCTTTCCCGGCTGTGCATACATGTAGGCGAACAACAGCCGGAGGTTGGCAAAGCGCTGCCACTCGTCCCCCGGCATCTTGCCGATCAGTGATCCCTTGCCGTGCACTACCTCGTCGTGGGAAAGCGGCAGCACGAAGTTTTCCTGAAACGAATACAGCATGCGGAAGGTGAGCTGGCTGTGATGATACTTGCGATGAATGGGATCATTCTTGAAATACTCGAGGGTGTCGTGCATCCATCCCATATCCCACTTCAAGCCGAAGCCGAGGCCGCCGAGATAAACCGGGCGCGAAACCATGGGCCACGAGGTGGACTCTTCCGCGATGGTCTGAATGTCAGGATGCTCCTTGTAGGCCTCCTGATTGAAGCGGCGGAGAAATTCGATGGCTTCCAGATTCTCGCGCCCGCCGAACTTATTGGGAATCCACTCACCCTGCTTGCGCGAGTAATCGAGGTAGAGCATGGAGGCGACCGCGTCGACGCGAAGTCCGTCGATGTGATACTTGTCGAGCCAGAACATCGCACTCGACATCAGGAAGCTGCGCACTTCGGTGCGTCCGTAGTTGAAGATGTACGTCTTCCAGTCGGGATGAAAACCCTGGCGCGAATCGGCGTGCTCGTATAAGTGCGTGCCGTCGAAATAAGACAGGCCGTGAGCGTCGGAGGGGAAGTGCGACGGGACCCAGTCGAGGATAACGGCGATGCCGTGCTGGTGCAGGTAATCCACCAGATACATGAAATCCTGAGGCGTGCCGTAGCGCGATGTGGGAGCGAAATAGCCGGTGGTCTGGTATCCCCAGGAACCGTAGAAGGGATGCTCCATCACTGGCAGGAATTCCACGTGGGTGAAGCCCATGCGAGTGACATACTCGGCGAGACGCGGCGCGGTCTCGCGATAAGTTAGAGGGCGATTGTGCTCCTCGGGAACGCGCATCCAGGAGCCGAGGTGAACTTCGTAAATGGATTGCGGCGCGCGCAAGGAGTTGCGGGCGGCGCGCTTCTCCATCCACTCGCGATCCCCCCACTCGTAGTCGAGATCCCAAACTACCGAAGCGGTGCGGGGAGGCTTCTCGTGGAGTATGCCGAGAGGGTCGGCTTTGTCGACCTGATAGCTGTGACTTCGCGACTCAATGTGAAATTTGTAAAGCGCTCCTTTGGTCACGGCGGGGATAAAGCCTTCCCAGATGCCGGAGGCGCCGCGCGGGTTGAGCAAATCAGTCTGCGGATTCCAGTTGTTAAAGCTGCCGATCACCGAAACCTGGCGGGCATTCGGGGCCCATACGCTAAAAACGGCGCCGTTGAGTGCTTTGCGCGAAACCAGATGTGCTCCCATGGTCTCAGGCATGCGATAGTTGCTGCCTTCATTGAAGAGGTAAAGATCCTGATCTGAGAGCAGCGTTATACGGCCGGTGGCGGCGGGAGTGGGAGTTTCGGGCATCTCCGAGTTTCTAGTGTACCGGAAAGACCCCCGGGCAGACCGAATCTCGCATGCTAGACTTTGTTTTCCAGCCATGCCTGCCCTGCGTCTGATTTTTCTCTGGCACCAGCACCAGCCTTTCTACAAGGATCTGGTAACCGGCGAATATCGCCTGCCCTGGGTTCGACTGCACGGCTTAAAAGACTATTACGGCATGGTGAAGCTGCTGGACGAGTTTCCTAACGTTCACCAGAACTTCAATCTGGTGCCATCGCTGATTACGCAGATTCAGGATTATGCCACTGGGACGGCGCAGGATCCGTTTCTGACCGTCGCCGCGAAGCCGGCAAAGGACTTGACGCTGCAGGAGCGGCTCTTTGCGCTGCAGTATCTTTTTCAGGCGAACCCGGCGAATGTGATCGGGCGGTATCCGCGGTACTGGGAACTGCGGGAGCAGTTCCGCGAGCACGGGTACGTGCCGGAAAAGGCGGAGAAGTATTTTGAATCGCGGCACTTCACCGACCTGCAGGTGCTCTCGCAGATTGCATGGTTCGACGAATTCTTTCTGGAAGACAAAGACGTCGCGGAGCTGATCAGGAAAGAGCGCAACTACTCGCTCGAAGATCAGGCTTTTGTGATCAAGCGCGAACGCGAACTGCTGGGCAAAGTTCTGCCGGCGTATGCGGACGCGGCGAAGAAAGGATCGATCGAGATCTCAGCGACGCCTTTTTATCATCCAATACTTCCTCTAGTCTGTGATACGAACGTGGGTGCGGTTTCTTCGCCGGGGCTGCCTTTGCCGCAGAACCGGTTTCGTCATCCCGAGGACGCGCGGGAACAACTGGTGCGCGCCCTTGACCTTCACCAACAGGTGTTTGGTGCGCGGCCGCAGGGCGTGTGGCCGTCGGAGGGCAGCGTTTCGGAAGAGACCCTGGCGATTGCGCACAGTCTGGGCGTCAAGTGGATGGCCACTGACGAAGGCGTGCTCGGGCGCAGCACCGGCGTGTTCTTCGCCCGAGATGGCAACGGCCGCCTGCCTGCGCATCTGGCGGAGCGGCTTTACAACATTCACCGCTATGAGAACGGCCAGACCGCGATGCACATGGTCTTCCGCGACCACACGATTTCGGATCTGATCGGTTTTGTCTACTCCGGGATGGATCCCGGCGAGGCTGCCGGGCATTTGCTGCACAACATCAAAGAGGCGGCTAAGCCGGTGCTGGCGCAGGGACGTGACGCCGTGGTGTCGGTGATTCTTGATGGCGAAAATGCCTGGGAATATTATCCGAAATCAGGGCGGGAATTTCTGCGGCGCTTCTACGACGCGCTGCACCGCGAGGCGGGTGTGGAAGCGGTTACGGTTTCGGAGGCGATTGCCCGGCAGCGCAATATCGCGCCCTTGCCCTCGCTGGTTCCGGGCTCGTGGATCAACGCGAACTTCAATGTCTGGATTGGCGCTCCCGAGGACAACCGCGCCTGGGACTACCTGCACCACGCGCGCGAGTTTTATGCCGCGCATGCGGCGCAGGCCAGCGAAGCTCAGCGAAAGCTGGCTTTCGAAGAAATCCTGATTGCCGAGGGCAGCGACTGGAACTGGTGGTATGGACCGGAGCACCACTCAGCGAACGACCGAGACTTTGACGAGCTTTACCGCAAGCATCTTTCGAACGTTTATCAGGCCCTGGGAGCGGCTCCGCCGGATTACTTGGCCCAGCCCATCACGGCCGGCGAAGTGCGGCCGGCGTTTACTCCGCAGACCGCCTACATTCATCCCCGGGTCACGGGCGACATGATTCGCTACTTCGAATGGATGGGAGCGGCTATTTATACCGCCGATCAGCGCGCCGGGGCGATGCACGGCAAACAGTTCCTGCTGGATTCCGTTTATGCCGGGATCGACAGCACGTTTGTTTACGGGCGATTGGACTTTGCCGGAGCAGTTCCAGAAATGGAGTTTGACCTGGTCGTGAACCTGGAGTCGTGGGCCAATGGCGAGACGCGTGCGCGGCGCACGTTGAGGCTCGACGCCAGGGTAGAAGACCGCAAGCTTACGGGATGGAAGGTTGATGGGTTGGAGGAAGTGTCGTCAGGAACTTCGGGTGTCGCCTCCGGCGTTTCTGCAGCCCAGAATGAAGAGGTCGCGAAGGCGGCTCTGATACGGAACTTCGAGTTCCGCTTGCCGCTGAGTTGGCTGCTTGCGGCGCCGGGCTTAAGCCTCGAGACAGCGGGCGAGCGAAAGCCGGGGGCGGCAGCGATCGCACCGACGAGCCGGCTCCGGCTGCGCTTCAGTCTTTGGCAGAATCGTCTTCCTGTGGATGCGCTGCCGGTCGAGGGCTGGATCGAATTGCAGTTGGTGAGCGAGGAAGAGTTGGCAGCGGTGTGACCTGCGCTAAAACCAGCCTCACATCAGGCGGCTTTGCCCTTGAGCTCACGGTAGAGGGCATCCGGGATGTCTATGGTTGTTCTTACACCGCGATGCTGCCATATTTATGGCTGACGGTCAAGAAACCTCGGGTGCTCTATGCAAGAGGCGCTAGGGTACTCGGCGAACCGCTATTGTCCCGCGCTGGCCACTGCCGTGGTCATCGCCAGGGGCCGATTGAGTTCGAGTGTGAGTTCGGTGCCTGCCATCAACGTGGCTGAGCGATGTTTGGTGAGCCAGTGAACGCCGGTTGAGCCCGCGCCCACGGCTCCGCCGATCAGGATTCCCGGCGGACCGCCGATGAGGCCGCCGATCAACATGCCACCGGCCGTACCGCCGCCGGTTTCTATCTGGTCGCGGCGGTCATGACCGGAGCCCTTGAACTCGCCTTCCTGGTTGACGTCCGTGCCGCCGCCGGCGTTGGTGTCAACCAGCGTGGCGTCGAGAAAGAAGCGTTCGCCGGTTGGCAGGATGAGGGCCTCGGGCAGAATTCCGATGGTCGGCTTGCCCGCAATGCGGCGCGGTTCGTCCACTTTGGTTACGCGGCCTTCCACCATGGTTCCGGCAGGAATCAGAGTCTTGCCGTTGAGCACCACGGCTTGAGTCAAGCGCGCCTGGAAAGGGTCACCGGCCTTGTTGCTGAAAGTCGCCAGGGTTGTTTCGAGCCTCACCATCAGGGCGGTGCCGGCGGGCACGGGCGGCGCGGATTGCGCGGCGGCCGTCGTATTCATGTAGGCGCATGCCAGCAGTGCGCAGGGCAGAACTGTCCACTTCTTCATAACTCCTCCTCAGGTGTTCGAACCCATAAATCTTCCGATTGTTGCTTTGACTCTAGACCAGGCAGATAAGCCGGGACAATACGCGGCCCCAGCCGGGGAACCACAGAAGGTAAGGGTGGGCGCGTTCTGATTCCGAGGCAGCGATGGAATCGCGCACACCGACTCGATCAGTCGGCACCAGCGGCGGTTCCGGCAGCCTTGCGGGTGGTGGCTTGTTCGATGACGGCTCCAAGGCTAGAGGCTATTGTTTCCAGTACTTGAAGGTCATCTCTGGTAAAGGCGTCAGCGCCAGCGCGGTAGAGGGCCAGCACAGCGGTCACGCCGGCGCCGCCTTCGAGCGGCACCGCCAGCGCCGAGCGCAGGGTGCTGTATTGCGTGGGGTTGTTGAGATATCCCGGTTCTACCGATGGATTGCCGTTCAGGATGGGCTTGTGATTTTGAGCTACCCAGCCTGACAAACCTTCCCCGAGCGGAATTCGCAAAGAGGAAAACAGGCGGAAGTTCTCGCCGCTGACAAACTCCGCGGCCAGCAGATTGTTTTTGCGAAGGTAAACCGCCATCGAGTCATGAGGGACCAGACGCTTCAGGCGCACCGAAAGCAGCGAAAGGGTGTCATCGAGAGTGAGCGCCGCGCCGAGTCCGTGTCCGAGTTCGGTAAGACTCTTTTCCTGCAGGCGGGCCTCGGCGAGACGTTCCGCAGTGCCGGTCGCCGGTGATGCGGCCGGAGGTGCTTCAGTAGAGTCGGCGAAGCCCGCTGCGGGGGCAAGGCCGCGCTCGACTTTAATGTCGGTGGAAAGTTTCGGCGGCACTTGCAAGGGCTGCAGGCGCGCGAGCTTTTCCCACTCGACATAGCGGCGCTGCAGAATTGCGACCACTTGCGGATCAAAAGCGGAGCCGGCTTCCGAAGCGACCTTGGCCATGGCTTCGTCGAGCGGCAGGGCTCTGCGGTACTGGCGGTCGGAAGCGAGCGCGTCCAGGCAGTCGACAGCGGAAAGGATGCGGGCTCCGATCGGAATCGCCTCTCCGGCCAGTCCGTTAGGGTAGCCGCTGCCGTCCCATTTCTCGTGATGGGCGCGCACGATGGGCACGACTGGATAGGGGAAGTCGACCTGCTCGAGGATCTCCGCTCCCACCGTGGGATGGATCTTCATCTTTTCGAATTCTTCCGGCGTGAGCTTGCCTGGCTTGGAGATGATGTGTTCGGGAACGGCGAGCTTGCCGATGTCATGCAGAACGGCTGCAGCCCGCAGAGCTTCGGTTTCATCTTCGGTCAAACCTAGTTCGCGGCCAAGTTCCATGGCATAGATGCGGACTCGTTGCAGGTGCTCGCCGGTGGTTTGATCTTTGGCCTCAATGGCGAGGGCAAGAGATTCGATGGTTCGCAGATGGAGGTTCGAAACTTTTTCCGCGTGCTGTTTTTCCGCGTCCAGCTTGGCCAGGTACAGTCGATAGGAGCGGTACAACAGGTAGATCGGCGGCAGAACCAGGAGAGAAGCCTGCCATCCGATGTGCCGGTTCAGAAAGCTGACTAATCCGGCGATGGCTGCTCCCACCAGGTAGTAAGGAAATAACCAGAGATAACTTTCCCTCCAGACCTTCGGCACCGGCTTGGCTTCGGTCAGGCCAATGATGATGGACATCGCTGCGGTGCCGAAGAGGAAGATCGTGATCGCGGCCACCAGCAAGGCGAGCGGTCCGGGACCGTGCAGAACATGGAAGGAAACGAGTTGGTATGCGCCGTAGGCAGCCGCGCTGCAAACCGTAACGTGCGATAAGTTGAACAGCAGTTGCACCGGCTTCGACTTCCGCGCCGGACGCCAGTAGAACTGACCAAGGGTGCTTACCAGACCAATCAGCAAGGTTTCCGGCAAACTCATTTCCAGAATGCCGATCAGCGTGAACAGGAAGTTCATCGAAAGCGTGCCTTCGATGCCGGGCAGAGTTACTTTGAAAGACGAAGCCAGCAGAGCCGCGGCCAGGTAACAGGTGAACTTAACCGGGTCGGTGGAACGCCAGTGAAAAAACGCGAAGGCCAGGCAGCCGAGGGCTGCGAGCGCCATTCCGGCGATAAACGCACGCGCGCCAATTTGACGTGCCCATGACATTTTGGGGGTTCCCCTTAGATTCTTGCCGAAGTGCGGGTCAATGTCCGCCCAAAACGGGTTCCGCTGGTTACCACGGTGTTCTTCAATCCAGTCAGTGAGTTGCGTAGTGTTTCGCGCGATTCTCTGGCGCTCATCTCTTAAGGGCAAAAACACCATCGGGGATGCAACTCTTCTGGCTCCGTGGGACAAGTTGTCCTCGCCAGGGAGCCGGGGGACAAGCTGTCCCCCAGACCGCCATCACGGCTCCGCTAACCCATTGATTCGGAACGACGATCCCCGGCTGCTTTGGCCCTATGCCTGCACTTCTACCCACGGAGGGCGGCGGTGTCGCTGCCCCGAGGGGATATGAAAAGACTTCTTGCCATATTGCTGATCGTCACGGGAACGCTGGCCTATGGGCAGAACCCGAAACTGTCGCCTGAACTGCAAGGCTACACGGGAACTCAGCCGGTGCAAGTCATCGTGCAGTATGCGCCTGGAACGCAGGTGACTTGCAGCGGGCTGCTCGGCCTTCTGGACTGCCTGGTGAACGACGTATTGAATCTCGGAGGCAAGATTGTGGGAGAGTTGCCGCTGATCAACGGCATTGTGGCCCAGCTCGACGGCAACGGCATCCAGAGTCTCTCCAATCAGTCGAACATCGTCTACATCAGTTCCGACCGGCCCCTGGCATCATCCCTCAGTAACGCGGCCTATGCGGTGAATGCGCCCTTCGCGTGGCAGTCGAACTATGTCGGGACCGGCGTCGGCGTGGCGCTGATCGACAGCGGCGTGAACAGTCATCCGGATCTGAATCTGGGAATTGTTCCGCTCTCGCGAGTTGTGTATCAGCAGTCCTTCGTGCCGGGAAACTCGAGCGCTAAGGATCAATACGGTCACGGCACGCACGTGGCGGGACTGATCGCCGGAGACGGTCTCAGTTCTACCGGCCCTGCCTACAGCAAGACCTTCAAAGGGATTGCGCCTGGTGCAAGCATCATCAACCTGCGAGTGCTGGACGAGAATGGCGCGGGCACCGATAGCGAGGTGATCGCTGCCATCAACCAGGCGATCTCTCTCAAGTCGACTTACAACATCCGTGTGATCAATCTTTCGCTGGGCCGGGCCGTATACGAAACTTACAAACTCGACCCGCTGTGCCAGGCGGTGGAGCAGGCCTGGAAAAATGGAATTGTGGTGGTCGTGGCTGCCGGCAATAACGGCCGCTACCAGCCCACGGACGGTTACGCCGCCGTTACGTCGCCGGGCAACGATCCTTATGTCATTACCGTGGGCGCGATGAAGCCCATGGGCACGCCTACGCGAGTTGACGACCAGATCGCCAGCTACAGCTCGAAGGGGCCGACCGTTGTAGACGCCTTTGTGAAGCCTGATCTGGTCGCGCCCGGCAACCTGCTGACCTCGCTGGAGGCGCAGAATTCCACGCTCTACAATGAGCTTCCCGGCAACCAGGTTCCTTTCAGCTACTACGTGAAGGGCGGAAGCAGCGCAATCTCTTCGAGCTACTTCACTTTGAGTGGAACCAGCATGGCCACGGGAATTGTCAGCGGAGTTGTTGCTGACCTGTTGCAGAAGAGTCCGAGGCTTACTCCGGACCAGGTGAAGGCCCGTCTGATGCTGACGGCGTACAAGACGTTTCCGCAATACAGCAGCACCACCGATCCCACCACGGGCATCACCTACACCGATCAGTACGATGTCTTCACCATCGGCGCCGGCTATGTAGATGTCGAAGCTGCCTTGAACAGCACCGCCGTGGCGAAAGGGACGGCGATGTCTCCGGTCACCACATTTAATTCGAGCACCGATCAGGTGACCATGACGGCAGATCCTTCGGCGGTATGGAACACATCCACCGCGTGGTCCTACACTGAGGTTTGGGGTGCATCCCAGTTCGTCGGCGGCACATCAAAAGTGTCAACCGGCGCGACTGCCAGTGCAGCCGTCTCGGGAAGCAACGTCCTCTGGGGCTCGGACGCAGTGTGGGGCAGCAATGTGCTGTGGGGATCGAACGTTCTCTGGGGTTCGAATGTGTTGTGGGGTAGCAATGTACTCTGGGGCAGCAACGTGCTCTGGGGAAGCAACGTATCGGGCGGCGAGAACTAGACAGCCGCATGAGAAATTAGCGGAGCCGGGTCTGGCGGCGCGAACCGGCTCCGCCAGAGTCTGAGTCGAAGCGCAACCCTGCGAACCACGTCGCAATTGCCGTCATCTCCCTTCCGCTATAATCAAGATCTTCGGAATCACCGCATGGGCAAGGACTATAGAGGCGTCGGCTATTTAACTGGCCGTCGCCTGAGCTTCAATTCCGATCTTCCCACGCACGCGGTTCGGGTGGACGACGAGTCACGACCAATCGGTCCGGAAAAGGACGGTAAGCGCAGCATGACGAATATTGTGGCAATCATCGGGCGCGAAGTGCTGGATTCGCGCGGCAATCCTACGGTAGAAGCGGAAGTACAGCTGGCAAGTGGAGTAGTGGGACGCGCCATTGTGCCGAGCGGAGCATCGACTGGTGAGCATGAAGCGGTCGAACTGCGCGACGGCGACAACGCGCGTTATCTCGGCAAAGGCGTGCTCAAGGCGGTAGAGAACGTCAATGGAGAGATCGCCGACGCGCTGGCGAACTGCGATGCCGCAGACCAGCGCGCGCTCGATCAGAAAATGATTGAACTGGATGGTACGGAGACCAAGAGCCGGCTGGGCGCGAATGCGATTCTGGCGGTATCGATGGCGGCGGCGCGCGCGGCCGCGGCGGATTATGGCTTGCCGCTTTACCGCTATCTTGGCGGCGCGGGGGCAAATATTTTGCCGACTCCCATGATGAACATCCTGAACGGCGGCGCGCATGCTGACAATAATGTCGACTTCCAGGAATTCATGGTGATGCCGGTGGGCGCGCCTTCCTTTTTGGAAGCATTGCGCTGGGGCGTGGAAGTTTTCCATACGCTCAAGGGCGTGCTGAAGAAGCGCGGCTACAACACGGCAGTCGGCGATGAAGGCGGATTCGCACCTTCGGTGAAGTCGAATGTCGAGGCCATCGAAGTGGTGCTGGAAGCGATTCAGCAGGCCGGTTACAAGCCGGGAGAAGAGATCGCGATCGCTCTCGATCCCGCGGCCAGCGAGTTCTATCAGGATGGCAAGTACGTCTTCAAGAAGTCAGACAAGTCGGCAAAGACTTCGGATGACATGGTGAGGTTCTATGCCAAGTGGGTGAAAGACTATCCCATTGTTTCGCTGGAGGATGGTTTATCGGAAGCCGACTGGGAGGGCTGGCAAAACCTGACGAAAGAACTTGGCGGCAAGATTCAGCTGGTCGGCGACGACATCTTCGTTACTAACATTGAGTTCCTTCAGGAAGGAATCGACAAGGGCGTAGCCAACTCGATTCTGATCAAGGTGAACCAGATCGGCACGGTCAGCGAGACGTTCGACGCGATTGATTTAGCACGCAGGAACGGCTATACGTCGGTGATTTCGCATCGCTCCGGTGAAACCGAAGACACGTTTATCGCCGACCTGGCCGTGGCCACCGGGGCAGGCCAGATCAAGACCGGCTCGGCTTCGCGCACCGACCGTATCTCGAAGTACAACCAGTTGTTGCGCATTGAGGAAGAGTTGGGAGATTCAGCGCGCTTCCTCGGGGTGAAGGCGCTGAATTACAAGGGCTGAACGCAATTATCTTTGACGTCGTGGAGCGTTTATGAGATTTAAGTCGTTACTGTTTGCGTCTCTTCTTGCTTTCTCCATGTGCGCCGGCGCGCAGACCACGGTGTCGATCGCTCCGGACGCACCGTCCAGGGAGGACGTGCAGAAGCTCTTCGACGTCATGGCCAGCCGCGAGCAGATGGCCCAGATGATGCAAAAGGTGTTCGCGCAGGCGCGGACTCTGAACCGCGATGAGATTAAGAAACGGCATCCTGATATCACGGCAGCGCAGCTTGCGAGTATGGACCGGCAGTCAGAGGAGCTTCTCAAGAATTTTCCCCTGGAAGCGATGCTGAGCGACATGATTCCGATCTATCAGCGGCACTTTACAAAGACTGAGATCGACGCGTTGTCGGCTTTTTTCTCTTCTCCGCCGGGGCAGAAGTACCTTCACGAGATACCTGCGGTCACGGCGGAAACCATGAAGGCGATCTATCCGCGGATTGAGGCGGAGGTCGACGCGTTGCTCAAGCAGGCCGAGGAGAAAACAGCGTCACCGAAGCGATAGCAGCAGCAGCAGCGTTGACTTAGTCCATGACTTAGTCTATAGTTTGGCCATGGAAGTCAATATCCACGAGGCCAAAACCCATCTTTCACGCCTGCTTGAGCGCGTAGCTTTGGGAGAAGAGATCATCATCGCCAAGGCAGGGACTCCGGTGGCTAAGCTGGTGCCCCTGAAAAAGACGCCCAAGAAGAGGGTCTTCGGCAGCGCCAAAGGCGATTTCACGGTTCCGGACGATTTCAATGATCCCGATCCTGAAATCGAGGACATGTTCTATAACGGACCCCTTCCACCGAAATGAAGGCCATCCTCGACACGCACGCATTCCTATGGGCGCTAGCTGGGGATGCGAGGATGTCGCGCCTTGCCCGCGACACCTTTGCCGGACCGACCGATCTTTCGCTCAGCATCGCAAGCGTCTGGGAGATTCTCATCAAGGTACAGGCAGGCAAACTGAATCTTCCTCGGCCTGCCGGTCCGTACGTGCTCAGAAAATTGGCGGAGAACAGGATCGAGACGCTATCCGTTAGCATCGACCATTTGCTCGCTCTCGAACATCTGCCCATGCATCACCGCGATCCGTTCGATCGCATGCTGATTGCGCAGAGCATGGAAGAAGGCTGGCCGATCATCACGGCTGACCCGGAGTTCAAGCATTACCCCATCCAGCTAATCTGGTAACTTCATCTGTGCTCTTCTTTTCAAATCTCATGCGAGGAGCGTTCCCGAATAATGATCCGTCCTAAACCACTTGTCCTGATCATTCTCGACGGCTGGGGTTATCGCGCCGAGACCAAAGCCAATGCCATCGCGCTGGCGCGCAAGCCTGTCTACGACCGCCTTCTGGGCGAATATCCGAACACGCTGATACATACCAGCGGACCGTTTGTCGGACTGCCCGAAGGGCAGATGGGCAACAGCGAGGTTGGGCATCTCAATATTGGCGCGGGCCGGATCGTGCACATGGACATCACGCGCATCGACCTTATGATCCAGAACGGCGAATTCTTTTCGCATCCCGTGCTGCTCGCGGCGATGAAGCACGCCCGCGTCGGCGACCGCAGATTGCACCTGTTCGGCCTGGTCTCTGACGGAGGAGTGCATTCTCAGCAGGCTCACCTGTATGCCCTGCTGAAAATGGCCAAGCAGAACGGTGTGGATCGCGTTTTCGTCCATGCCTTCATGGACGGCCGCGACACGCTGCCGACCAACGGCGCCGGGTACCTCGAACAACTGCAGCAGAAAATGCGGGACTACAACTCGGGAAAGATTGCCAGCGTCAGCGGGCGTTATTACGCGATGGATCGGGACCGGCGCTGGGAGCGGATCGCCAAGGCCTACAACGCCATGGTCTCCGGCGACGCCGAAGGCGGCAAGAGCACAGACCCGGTGCAGGGAATGAAAGACTCTTACAACCGGGGCATCACCGATGAGTTTGTCGTTCCGTTTGTCTGTACCGACAAAAACGGACAGCCGCTCGCGACGATTCGCGACGACGACGCCTGCATCTGTTTTAATTTTCGCGCCGATCGTGTCCGCCAGATCACCCGCGCACTGGCGCGCAACAGCGGGCTCAACGCGAAGGGCGGCAGCGATCTTCCGGGTGCGGTGGATCTCGATGCGACGATTCCGCGCGACCGGGTTCCGAAGAATCTGCACTACGTCTGCATGACGCAGTATGACAAGAACTTCAGCCTCCCGGTGGTGATTCCGCCGGAATCGATGGCGAATATTCTGGCCAACGTGATGGGTGGTCTCAACATGCGCAACCTGCGCGTGGCCGAGACCGAGAAGTATGCTCATGTCACGTACTTCTTTAATGGTGGAGTAGAGCAACCGTTTCCCGGCGAAGAGCGCGTGATGGTGCAATCGCCGAAGGTCGCGACTTACGATCTGAAGCCGGAGATGAGCGCCGCAGGCATTGCCGACGCCGTAGTGAAGGCCACGGAAGACGGAACGTTTGACGTGATCATCGTCAACTTCGCCAACGCGGATATGGTGGGGCACTCAGGCAAGATTGAGCCTACGGTGAAAGCCGTCGAAACCGTGGATGCGTGCCTGGGCCGCATTGAGACCGCGGTTCGCGCCAAGGGCGGCGCTATGCTGATCACTGCGGATCACGGCAACGCCGAAATGATGATTGACCCCGTCACCGGCGGACCGCACACCGCGCATACTACGAATCCCGTGCCGTTTATTGTTGTTGCTCCCGATGCGAAGCAGTACACCTTAAAGCCTAGCGGCTCGCTGCGGGATATTTCTCCGACCTTGCTGGGGATGCTCGGGGTCGACGAGCCGAAAGAGATGACAGGAGCAGATCTGCGCGCTTTTCTGAAGAAAAAATGAAAACCGTCCTGGACGCGGACGCTGCCTAGATGTAGCGGTCGGGGTGAAACTTCTTCACCGCGAGAATACCGAGCACAACGAAAATCGCCAGGACCACGGCTTGAGCGATCAGAAACGGAGGTTCTTTTCCCGTTGGAGCGAGTGCGTGCGCCGCCGGCACCTTCAGGAAGATCTGCGCTACCAGAACAAACACATTCAAGTAAAGAGCGAGCACGGCGCATACCGCATAGATCGTGCGCCAGGCTCCGGCCAAGCGCAGAGTGTAGCGGGCCGGGATCGCAATCGCGAGCGCGACCAGAGAGATGATTCCGAATATATGAGAGGGCAAAATGTGCTCGACCGGAAAGAGAAATCCGGTCAGGCTGGTCAAGGCCGTGGTCACCAGAAAGATTGCAGTCGCACCGTCGAACCGTTTTCCGCGAAGCATTCCGTACACGACCAGCAGTCCCGAAGCGATGCCCACGAGGCTTAACAACACGTGCACCAAGGTAAATGTCGCAGTGGTCATACCTAGGATCATGGGGTTCGTCCTTTCAAGTCCAAGAATGCTACGTCCGCTACGGAGAAAGCGCAAGACGGGCCGAAACCAGGTACCGACGATTCAAATTCCCGATCCACTTCCCAATCCGCCGCCTCGTGCTACAGTTTTCTCGCGGGCAATTATGTTCGCCTGAACTTCATGGAACCGCAGATCATTCTTATTCATCTCGTGCTCAAGCTGGGCGTGGCCGCCGCCGTTTCCAGCAGCCTGGTGCGCTCCAAGGAATTCAAGACGCTGCTGTTTCGCGAAGAGCGCTCGTTTCGGCAGAAGGTTTACCTCGTGTTGTGCATGGCGCTTCCCATCACGGCTGGCGTCTGGATTCGTCTTGCGGTCCCGAGTTTCCTGGCTGGCGATCTGAGTTTTGAGACCGCGCTTCTGCTGGGAGTAATCGGCGGACGCTGGGCGGGAGCGCTCGGCGGAGTCCTGATGGGCATGCCGGCGCTGCTGCATGGTGAGTGGGCGGCCATGCCGTTTGACGTGCTTTGTGGTTTTATCGCCGGCCAACTGCGTACCATGTCGATCGATAAGGACGACATCTGGTCGTTCTCTCCCTTCATCGATCAAAGCATCTTTCGCCTGATTCGGCGGAATCTGCCCACGCCGCGCCTGTTTGACTGGCAGATCATGTTCTTCACCACGGTCGTGGGCTTGCGTTTTGTGCAGACGGAACTGGCGCGATACTTCCCGCACTCGATCTTCAGCCTGGAGAGTCCCGGAAACCTGTGGGTGTGGGCCGCGATTTACGCTACCTCGGTGACGGCGATCGGAATCGAAATCAAGATCTTCAACGGCGTGCGCATCCAGATCAAACTGGAAGAGCAGGAGCGGTTACTTCTGCACGCGCGCATGGAAGCACTGCAGAACCAGATTAATCCTCATTTTCTTTTCAACACTCTGAACTCGATTTCTTCGCTGGTACGTTTCGATCCCGATAAAGCTCGCGACGTGATTTCGAAACTGGCTACCATTCTCCGGCGTTTGCTCAACAGCGCAGACTCCTTCGTGCCTCTTCGGGAGGAAGTGGAGTTCATCGACAACTATCTCGACATTGAGGTCGTGCGTTTCGGACAGGATAAGCTGCGGGTCGTGAAAGAACTGGACCCGGCATCGCTCGACGTGATGGTACCAAGTATGCTCTTGCAGCCCCTGGTTGAGAATTCCATCAAGCACGGACTTTCCTCGATGGTGGAAGGCGGCAGCATTTACCTGCGCAGCCGCCTGGCCGATTCGGGATTGGTGATCGAGGTGGAAGACGACGGTGTTGGCATGGCGGCGACGCCGCAAGTGAGATCAGTCGGGGTGCAGGGCGCCGGCATCGGCATGGCCAACGTTTCGGAGAGGCTCCAGGTGTTGTACGGCGACACTGCGCGCATGACCATCGATAGCCAGGAAGGGAAGGGAACTCTGGTCCGCATTCGATTGCCACTTTTGCAGGCCACGGGAGGAGTTCCAGAGGCATTCTACGAAGTGCGCTCGACCACGCGCCGGTAAAAGGCTTCGTATTGGGGAACGATCCTGCTTGCGCAGAAACGGGACTGGGCTACGGCGCGAGCTGCTTTGGCCATGGTCCGCAGGCGGCTTTCGTCGCTCAAGAGTTCGATGGCGTCGCGGGCCATCGTGTCTACATCACCCACGTCAGCGAGGTAGCCGCTCACGCCGTGTTCGATCACTTCCGAGACGCCGCCGGTGCGGGTCGCGATGGGGACAACTTCACAGGCCATCCCTTCCAACGCCGCCAGGCCGAAGGACTCCAGTTCACTCGGCATCAGCAGGATGTCGGCGATTCCCAGCTTCTCCTGTACCTGATCCTGTTTGCCAAGAAAAAGAACATCTTCGTGGATTCCCTTTTGCACCGCCAGCCATTCGGCCACCGAACGGTCGGGACCGTCGCCGATCAGCAGTAATCTCGAGGGAACTTTCTTGCGCACGCGGTCGAAGATCTCGATCACATCCGAGAGTCGCTTTACCGGCCGAAAATTCGAGAGATGTACCAACAACCGCTCACCATTGGGCGCATATTCGGCGCGAAGCTCGGGGTCGTTGTTCCGGACATACACATCGCAATTCACGGAGTTGTAGATCACTTCGATTTCTTTCTTCACGTCGAGAACCCGCATGGTGCGGTCGCGCAGATAGTTGGAGACCGCGGTGACGCCGTCGCTCTGGTTGATGGAATAGCGGGTGATGGGCAGGTAGGAGCGGTCGATTCCCACCAGCGTGATATCCGTTCCGTGCAGGGTGGTGACGAAGGGCAGGCGGCGGCCGCGTGGACCATCCCCGAGCATCTGCCGCGCCAGCAGTGCGCTCACGGAATGCGGGATCGCGTAGTGTACGTGCAGCAGATCGAGATCGTACAACTGCGCCACCTCGGCCATGCGCGTGGCCAGCGCCAGATCGTACGGGGGATAGTCGAACAGCGGGTATCTGGAGACCTCGACTTCGTGATAATGAATATTGGGCTCCTCACCTCTTAGCCGGATGGGCTGGGCGTAGGAAATGAAATGAATCTCGTGACCGCGCTGGGCCAATTCCAGACCAAGTTCGGTAGCCACGACGCCGCTGCCGCCGTAGGTCGGGTAACAAGTGATCCCAATCTTCATTCCGCTAAGGTCCGCCTTTTCTTAATAGCTCTGTATTCGATGGCAGGAAACAATAGAGGATGCAGATTGTACAGGCGCGGAAGGGTCGATGCGAGGAAACAGTGAGTTGATGGGGGAGGCCTTACTCGTCTGTTTTTGGACTAGGCTTCATCATGCCGGGATCCAGCTTGTCCAGGTGAGCCTGGAAGCGTTTCTTGGTGTCTTCCGGCAGGCCGGTGAATTCGATGCCCATGCCGACTCCGGGATCACGGGTGCGGACCGTGGCGGAGGCGGTGATGTGCTCCTGGTCGATCCAGAAATCCACCCTGAGCACAGTGGTGATCGCCAACGGCATGGCAGTCTCAACATAACAACCGTTTCCGCTGATGTCGGTGGCGTTTACGCGCATGGGAGTATTCACGCGCTCGTCTTTGAACTCCAGAGGAAACGAGATTTTATGACGTTGAAATCTTCTACGGTTGTCTGGAGTCGGAACTGGCAGATTAGACCGCATCTCCGCGGGCAGGTAGGAAATCCACGGACATTCCTGGTCTGCCACCAACTGAACCCCGACCTGAAGCTTGTTCAATCCTGCGGCTTCGGATAGCCAGATTACTTTGCAACGAGCTTTCTTAGTCTCGTGTTGAACACCAATGACGTCGCCCACTTTCAACTCCTGCTCGATGCCGCTGATGCAGGCTCCGGTGGTGCTCACATTTTGTGCGGTGGCGTTCTGATGGAAGGGTTGACCGTTCGCACCCATGCCCCACACACGTACGCGCAGGTCCAAGGTTGCTCGCGAGGCTGCCCCAGTGGCAGTCATAAGTAAAGGCCTCCCAGCTTGAATATCTGAGCCGGTTCTGAGGCAATCATAACCCAGACAGGAACGTCGGAAAGGTTACCAAGGTCATTCGATCTGGGCGGCTCGTCCTAAAGAACCGGAAAATACTACGGCTTGGTATCTGTAAGAAGATCGCAATAGGAAATCAAAGCGATTCCCTGATCCAACAGCAACTGGCGAGCTTCCGGCATGGTTAAAACCTGCAACTCGGTCTCGCGCGATTGGCGCAAGCGAGTCGTGGCTGAGCTCAGATCAGCGTCGTTGTAGCCCGGATGGCAAACGAATTCCCAGGTTCCCTCGGGAATGATGGCTGCGATGCCGCGGAACAGTTTTTCATCGAGAGCGCCAGTCACGACGATGCCGAGCGTGCCGTCGGGAGTCACAAAGCCTTCCCGCCTCGCCGCTTCGCGGAACTTGGCAGCCAGTGTACGAAGAATTCTTACCTCGGCGTAGCGTGTCCAAAGACCGGGACGCGCCAACAGCGCGCTCGACTTCAGCGGTTTGCTGGGCCCAAACGGATTGCGAACGGCGCGCACGTCGCAGGCCCGGGCAGCGCGCAGCAAAGGCCGCAGCACCGCTGGAAACAGGTGCGTGTGCTTGTGGGTATCCACGTGAGAGACGCTGACGCCGGCCGATTGTAGTCTGCGAATCTGAGCGCTCACCTCAAGTTCGATCTGGAGCGGATTCAAACGGCCGGCCAGGGCGCGGGCGGCAAAAGATTTCAGTCCATCCCGGAAGCGAGAGCCGCTCGAGTTCGACGTGGTGATAGAAGGCAGTTGCTTCGCGTCGACAACCGGCACACCGTCGATCAGTACCACATGGCAGCCCACACTCAGGCGAGGAACAGTCGCTGCCGACCGCACGGCGTCGGTAAAGGCCCGCCCGTTGGCCATCAGCGTGGTCGAAGTCACAATCCCGCGAGTGTGAGCCTCGACGATGGCGCGATTGATGCCCGCGGTGAAGCCAAAGTCATCGGCATTGACGATCAGACGGCGCACCGCGTCAGTCTAGCAGGGGCGGGAAGTCATTCGTCGATCGTGAAATAGCGATATCGCGTTTGACCGATTTTTCGCAGCTCGCGTAGACTCGTTGGTGAGCGGTTCGCGCGGGATGCCCCTCATTCACGTTTCGACCTGCGCGGCGCTTGCCCCGCGAAAACTGAACGTGGTCGCGCAAAGGCAAAGGCACGAGGGGCGGTTAGCTCAGCCGGTTAGAGCGCCTGCCTTACAAGCAGGAGGTCGCAGGTTCGAGTCCTGCACTGCCCACCAAGTTCTGGACGCGCAAGATCCCTTGACGGGAGCTCTGTCAGCAGATGCAGGTCTTTCGCGTTCCGGGGGAAGCTGTT
>JBEKWP010000037.1:0-29321 GCA_049512915.1 Candidatus Sulfotelmatobacter sp. | reverse complement strand
CGAACAAGTGTCCCTTGCGGTTGATAGTTGAGAGATCGCGGATAGGATGCACCAGGTACTTGAGCCCTTTGTCATAGTCTCCGCCTCCGTTCAGGCGCATATCGATGACGAGTTTGTCGGGGTGCTCCCGGTTGATGAGATCGAAAAGTCCTTTTGACTGCTTGCTCAAGTCTTTGTATCCGCGAAAACTGCAGTAGACGGTGTGGGAGTCAGGCAGATAGGTGTACCAGAAATTCTCTTCGGGCCTCTCGCGAAATAAGGGGCGCTCCTTGAATGCGAAAGTCCAGTTGAGTTTGGAGATTTCTGCCGCAGCAACTGCCTGGAGGTCGATGGTAAATTCTTTGCCGTTGTCGTCGACCAGAGTGTAGCGTGCCGTGTTGCGCTCAGGGATGATTCCGATCCCGTGAAGAAAGATTCCCTTGGTGAGGAAGTCGAGTACGCGCGAATCGCGGAGGAGCTGGGTTTCATCGGATGGGGTCAGCGGCAACAGGAGTTCGTGGGCACGGGCGATGGGCGTGTCCTGGATCTTAATCACTCGCGCGCCGAGGGCGTTTTGGTTTTCGTTTCCAGAGGCTGTCGCCGTGACGCGATAGTCGTCCCCAAACTGCTGGAGAGAAATGGGGAAATTGGCGCTATCGGCGGGGACGCGAATGTAGGTGTGGCCGTCCCCGATCGAATTGGCGATGCGGTCCATGCCGACGTAGATTTCGTCGCTGTTGAGATGATCGATTTGGTGGTCGAGTTCGGCCATTTCGGCCTCGAAGCGCTCCCGAGAAATGAAGTGGAAGGCATTGGCGTGACGCTTTGGCAACTCCCGCGCTAAGAACCGAAGGTCTTCGTGCCACTGTTCTTGGGTGAGGTCCGACCGTTCCGAGGCTGCGGGGGCCTGGCTTGCAACAGACCCACCCACGAGGGCCAGCGCGATAAGCGCGACGCGGAACGCTTTCATTTTTGTGCTGACTCCGTACTACTCGTGAGACGAGTATGGCTGAGTTTCGTTACCCTACGGGCGGTAGGGTCGACAGTCATCCCTTCGACAGGAACTTTAGCGTCTACAGAAAATGCCTTGCGGGGCCGGCGGCAGTGCCCGCTGGTAGGGATCCCTTCGGCAAGCTCAGGGCAGGCTCTTCGACTCCGCATTTGTTGCGTTCTATCGCGCTTCCGTTTTCAGCGCATTGATCACGTACATTGAGGTCTTGTAGTCGTGTCCGGTCGCTTGATGGTAACGGTCGGTGGCGGCTGCGGTTTTGTGCGCTCGAAGCAGGCCGAGGAGTTCCGACCGCAGCGGTTCCTTGACTTCTGACGCAAGGGTCTTGTAGTGCGCGAGAGCTGCTTCGTTAGCGTCCGCATTGTCGCGATACTGTTTTATTGCGGCATCCGTTGCGCACGGTAGATCGTAGAACCAGCGCCCGTTCTCCTGGATCAGGTACACGATGTAACCTCCTACATCATCGCCCTGCTGATAATCAATGTGCAGTTCCTGCGCGGGTTTCACCGTCCAGCGTTGGCCCATGCTTTCGAGCGCCTTCAGATTGCCTTCGTTTACCGGCATCACCGAGAACTTGTAATCCGGCGGAATCAGATCTCCTGGATGACTTGCCATTGCGTCGTAGTAGTCCTTATTCCCGGGGGTAATGCACGCGAGTGATTTCGGGTAAAGAAACGACCGCAGCCGCACCATGTCCCTAACGTTCGTCGCCGCTACGTATTGGGTAACAAAGTTCTTCACGTCGCCCGGAACTCCCTGGGCGGACTGCGCTCGTGCTGAGCCGATCGCGAACAATCCTATTGTGCATGCGAAGGCGGTTCGCAAGATGGGTTGTCTTCCCCCATTCGCGATGACACCCGCCATCGCTGACAGCAATGAATTGTTTGACCGTTTCTTCATTGTGTACTCCTTCGGAGGTGAGTTCGCGAAAGGGCCGGCCCTCGCGCCTTCCCGTCTTATCGCGGGTCATAAGCGCAGGCCGTGGCCACGCGGATTATACGCTCGCGGGTTTCGGGACTTGATCTCTGTTGAGACCCTAGCCCGGACATGTCCGGAGCTAATGAATGCCGTCCCTGGCGGGACTGGAGTCAGGTGATGGGATGGCGTCTTCTCCTGCAATTCGTATTTCGGTGTCTTCCGGTTTTTCTAGTCCACCGTTCTTACGTCATCGGGCAGAATCAGTACGAAGGCGCAGGTTCCTGTTGCCGTGGAGCAGGAGAGGATTCCGCGGCGGAGGATTTTTACTGGGGTGTCGTCGGGGAATGAGAGACGGTATTCGGCGGTGCGGAGGGCGTCGGTGAAGACTTTTAGTTTTTCGTCGCCGCTGGTGAACTTTACGGCTTCGACGGTGGCATCGCCGCCTTTGCCGCGACTTAGAAGCACGAAGAATTCGGCGCTGCCGGTTTCTTTTGCTGCTTTGCCCAGGTCGATGGTGCGCGACTGCTGCAGTTCATTCTTATACTTCGCGACAGTGGCGTCTGCCTTGGCGCTGCTGCCGGCTACCGAAGCGAGGCGGTTGCGGGTTTCCGGGATGGGCCGCAATCCGCTCAAAGAGAGTGCGTAGGTGTGCAGGGCTTGATCTTTCTTTCCCTGCTTTTCATAAATCTGTCCTAGATGGTCACCTACTTCGCCGTGCTGGCCGAGTTGCCAGGCGGCGCCGACGTATTTTTCGGCTTTATCGAAATTGCCTTCTCCGAAATAGACCCAGCCCAGTGTGTCCCAGTAAGCGATCAGCGATGGGACCAAAGGCAAGTCCTGGGGCGTGAGGCGGTCCAGCGAAACATTGCGCAAGGCCGCGGTGGTGGCTGAGACTGCCGATTCGGCGTATTGCTGAGCGCGGTCTAGGTGAGAGTTTTTCAGCGAAAGCTGGTAGGCGATGTTGTTCCAGACCAGCGGGGTGGCTGAAAGTTCGACGGCGTGGTCGAAAGTGGCGAGGGCTTTGTCGTCCTGGCCGAGGTTCAGGTAGGCGTCGCCGAGGCTCACCTGGAGTTCGGGATTATCGGGGGTGAGAGATGCGGCTTTCTCCAACTCGGGAGCGGCTTCGGCGTACTTGTGCCACTCGGAATACATGCTGCCCAGGCCGGCGTGGGCGAACTTGTCGAGGGGATTGATTTCGATCTGCTTGTTGAAAGCGGTTACGGCGTTGTCGTACTTGCGCTCCTGCCAGTAGGCCCGTCCGAGGGCGTTGTAGGCGAACTCGTCGTAGGGATTGATTTCGATCTGCTTGTTGAGGGCGGCGATGGCGTCGTCATTCTGGCGCATTCCCATGTAGGCCACGGCTAAGGCGTACCAGGCGTACTTGTTCTTGGGATCGACTTCGGTGGCGCGCTTGAGAAGTTGAATAGCCAGTGGAAAATTGTTGCTGGTATAGGCGGCTCGACCGCTCTCGACGAGATCATCGGCTTTCATGTCGGGCGGAGGCGTGAGCGTGCCGGCTACCGTGTTCTCGACGGAAAGAAACTGGCCGAGGTCGGAGTTGACGGTGCGTCGGAAAGCCTGGTAATCGGGGGCGCGCGGGACGGGGATTTCGTCCTGACGCACGGTAAGCGTTCTGGAGGCGGTGAAAGTGGTTGCGTCGAGGTGGTATGTGGCCTGGTACTCGGCATAATCGCGCTTCACGGAAAGAGCGAGCGGGGCGTGCGCGGTGTAGGTGGCCGGGAGTTGGAGTTTGATTTTGTAGACGTACTCGGCTTTGGGGCCGAGCTTGAGCGCCTCAGCGTCGGCGCTGGCATCGTCACTGTCATTGTCATTGTTATTGCCGAGGTCGGGCAGATTGAACTGGCAGAGGGGCAGGATCAGGTCAGATTTTTTCTTGGACCAGTCGAGGAAATTTGGCCGGGCTACGTCGTAGGAGAGGGTAAACGGCTCGCGAGTCGCGGCGGGATCGCTGATCTTCAAATTCGTGACATCGCCGCCCATTCCGGCGTTGACGTTTTCCACGACGCGTTGCCATTGCGCCTCGGGGACGCGGCGGAAGACCGAGCGCAGCAGCAGTTCTTCATCGCCGCGAAAGGTGTAGTGGACGTGGGCTTCGAGTTTGCCGATCTCATTTATTTTTCCATCGATCTCGGAGATCTCGCTGTCGGGCATGGGAGTGTCGGCGGGCGTTTTCTCGAGATGCGGCGTGGAGCCATCGGCGGGAATGACGAGAGCGAGCTTGTTGCGCAGGCTGAAGGCCAGCAGGCGGAAGGGAGCGACTTCGCTGGTGGTGTCCATCCAGATTTCATCCTGGCCCATTGGAAGCATGGTGATGACGTGATCGAACTGCGAGGGCGAGGGCACGTCGGGATCGAGCTTGCGGCTGGAATTGATGAGCACAGAGGACGCGTGCAGACCCTCGGCTTCGAGCAGGGACGCCAGCAGGGTGTGTTTATCTTTGCAGTCGCCGTACTGGTCGTGGAGGACATCGGCGGCGGAGTGCGGCTGGTAGCGGCCTAAGCCGAGCGACAGGCTGACGTAACGGAAATTCTTGGCGACGTAGTCGTAGAGGCCCTCGACCTTGTCCATCTGGGTGTTGAGGCCTTTGGTGAGTTCGTCCGCTTTGGTGCGAACTTCGAGCGAGGGGGCGCGGCGGTCTTTTTCGAGGCTGGCGTACCAACGGCCGATCTGTTCCCAACTGACGAAGGTGGTCAGCTGGACGTCGGGACGATCGTCGTCGGGTCTCTTTTTCTTCTTCTTGTCTTTGTCCTTGTCTTTCGAGTCGTCTTCGCGCTCCAGGTGAGAGCTGGCCCAGTGGTAAGTGCGGCGGCCGTTGTCTTCGGTGACTTTGGGATCCATGCCCGGTTTGTTCTTCAATTTGAGCGGGCGGTCGGCGGGGACATCGACGTCGAGTTGTTCATCGAGCATGATGCTGGTTTTGTCGAAATCGTAGTCGGCCCAGAACTGGCCGGCGGCGAGAGGCGTGTGGACTACCGTGACCATGTCGTACTCGAGCACTTCGCCGGGACGCAGGCCGGGCACGGTGATGTGCTTCTGGCGGTAGTCGGTGTAGACGGGAGCTTCGTGCTCGACGGGGGCGCTGAGGTCCTGCACGGCATCGTCGCCGGCCTTGACCACAGTGCCGTCGGCTTTGATCACGCGGACGTAGGCAATCTCGACGCGTTCGTTGGCGGAGTTGTAGCCTACTTGAATCTCTCCCCACTGCTGGACTCCGGCCTCGCTTTGCACGCGGATGCGGGCGATGGTTTCCTTGCGGCCGGTGCCGTCACTTTCAAAGCGATAGCGCGAGTGGTACTGCTCGACGACGAAGGCCTCCTGGGAATAGTCGTGCTTGGGAGATTCCGTGGTCGCTTTCGCGGAAACAGACCGGGCCGGCGGAGTTTGGGCTGATTGGGCTGGGGCGGCTGGGGGTACGGCCAGGGTGCTGGCAAAGAGGAGCGATAGAAAGATACTGCGCATAAGGTAATAGTAAAGTAAAGCCCGCGGGGTTTGTAGCTCAAGGCAGAAAGTGGTTTCTGAGCGTGATCGGCGGCGTGGTTTCGATTGCAGGATGGCACTTTGGTCACCGACGTGCGCGGTTACCGTATGCTAAATCTGTGATCGGGATCACATTTCGTTGTTCGGGGGATGCAAAACCGTAGTAAAATCCCCGCTCAGATGGTCTTGCCTGGCCACGAAGCCGGGCAGCGTGACGCATAATGTGCTTGCGCCACGATCTTTCCGCGGAGGGTTTCGGGCATGGAAGATCGGGCTTCTGATATTTCTTCTTCGGTTTCTCAGCAATCGACATCGCAGGGCGCGACCAAGCATCGTGAAGGTCGCGGTGCCTGGGTTTTGACCGCCTATGGTATTTCCGGGCTGGCGCTTTTCGGACTTTTCGCTTATTTCTTTTCGGACTTTATTGCTCACTAGTTAAATCAGCGTTGACGAAGAAGGCATCGAGCCTCGCTCGACGGGACAGCCAAGGCGGCTGTCCCCACACGTGCTACAATTAGCGGCCTTAGGAACTGCTGCTTCGCCAGGAACCCAGCGTTTTTCCCACACTGAAGCACTGAGAAAAGGACACCGCGAAAAGCCGTGGCCAAGAACTCCACACCCACGACCGGACCCATCACCTACGCCGACGCTGGGGTGGATATCGATCGCGCGAACCGGACCAAGCAGCGCATCAAGTACCTGGCGCATAAGACTTTTACTCGCGGCGTGCTCAGTGAAATTGGCGGGTTTGGCGGCCTCTTCGCGGTGGACAAGACCAAGTATGTCGATCCAGTGCTGGTGTCGAGCGTCGATGGCGTCGGGACGAAGCTCAAGATTGCTTTCGAGATGGGACTGCATTCCACGGTGGGCGCTGACCTGGTGAACCACTGCGTCAACGACATTGCGGTGCAGGGTGCCGCTCCGCTGTTCTTTATGGATTATCTGGCAACCGGGAAACTGGAGGGCGCGATCGCGGAGAAAGTGGTGGAAGGCATTGCGGATGCCTGCAAGCACAACGGCTGCGCTCTGATTGGCGGGGAGACGGCGGAGATGCCAGGCTTCTATCCCGATGGCGAATACGATCTGGCGGGATTTATCGTGGGCGTGGTGGAGCGAGAACGGATCATTACCGGCAAGGAAGTGCAGATTGGCGATGTGGTGCTCGGCATGGCTTCGAACGGCCTGCACACCAACGGATATTCGCTGGCCCGCAAGCTGCTGTTTGAAGTGGCAGGCTACTCGCCGGAAGATTACGTCAACGAAATCAAGAATAAAGTGGGCAATGAGCTGATGCGCACGCACAAGAGCTACTGGCCGGCGCTAAAGAAGCTGCTGGATGCGCAATGCGTTTCGGCTTTGGCACACATTACCGGGGGCGGCATTACGGAGAACCTGCCGCGCGTGCTTCCGCGGGGAACTGCGGCAGCGATTGATCTTGGGTCGTGGCCGGTGCCGCCGTTGTTTGAGCATCTAAGGACTCTGGGCAATGTGCCGCAAGATGAAATGCTGCGTACTTTCAACATGGGT
Source organism: Candidatus Sulfotelmatobacter sp. (assembly GCA_049512915.1). Taxonomy (GTDB): domain Bacteria; phylum Acidobacteriota; class Terriglobia; order Terriglobales; family Acidobacteriaceae; genus Sulfotelmatobacter. Next base: position 22,390 of record JBEKWP010000037.1, on the reverse strand, counting down.
TTGGGCATGCTGATGGTTGTTCCTCTGGCGAAGTTCAAAAAGGCGCAGACTGTGCTTGAGCGCGTGGGAGAGAAGGCTTATACCGTGGGCCGCATCGTGAAGGGCGAGCGCAAGGTGATCTACAACTAGAACCAGCTCACCACCGAGACACAGAGAAAACCTTCTCAAGATTTTGTTGGGCTTGGGCTGAGAGTGGCTGCGCTCTCGGTTTATTGAATTTGCGATTTCAGGCTTCCTCTGTGTCTCTGTGCCTCTGTGGTGAATTATGATTTGATCTCTGATGAATTCCCTCGGCATTCTTCTTTCCGGGCGCGGGTCGAACTTTGTGGCCATCGCCGAGAGCATTGACGCGGGCCGCATTGCGGATGCTCGCATTGCGGTTGTTATCTCGAACCGCGCGGACGCGCCGGGGGTTGCTACTGCACGGCAGCGCGGGTTGAACGCGGTGGTGATTCCGTCGAAGGGCAGGACGCGGGAAGAGCATGACCGCGAAGTTGTCGGGACGCTGAGGCAACACAAGGTGGACCTCGTCTGCCTCGCCGGATACATGCGGCTGCTTTCGCCCTGGTTTGTACAGCAGTTTCCGCGGCGGATTCTGAACATCCATCCCTCGCTGTTGCCTGCATTTCCCGGACTCGAAGCGCAGGAGCAGGCTTTCGCTTATGGGGTCAAGGTTTCTGGGTGCACGGTGCATTTTGTGGATGAAGAACTGGATCATGGCGCGATCATTGTGCAGAAGGCTGTTGCTGTGCTCGACGGCGATAGCGAGCACACGTTGAGCGCGCGTATTCTGGAGCAGGAACATGCTGCTTATACCGAGGCGATCAACATCGTCCTAGGTGGGAAGTTTGAAATTGTTGGCCGACGTTTGAAATCGGGAAGTTGAACAGGGAGTGGCCGCTCCCTGGCAGCGCCTCGCTGCGCTCGACGGGACAGCCGAGGCGGCTGTCCCCACATAAAGTTTCGTTAATCCTGCGACCACTTTTTCGCCATTCTCACTATCTCGAGCGTTTCTCCGTTTGACAGTGGGGTCTTCTGGCGCTCGATTTCTGCGTATCCCTTGGCGCGATAAAAGGCCACGCCGCTCAGGGTTGCGCCCATTTCAAGCCGGGTGAATCCTGCTTCCCTGGCCGCGCTTTCACAGGCTTCGAGGATCAGGCTGCCGATGCCCTGCCGCGCCCACTTGGGATGCACGAAGAAGGCACGAATTTTTGCTGCATCTTGTTTGGGATCGAGTAGCGAATCTTCGCGGGACGCGTACTGATCGCCTCCGTACAAGGTCTTGCGCTTGCTCCAGCCGCCGCAGGCTACTATTTCGGGCTTCTGCGAATCTGTAACTTCTGCTACGAGATAAGTTCCGTCTGTGATGAGCTGGCTGTCCACCCCGTAGACTGATTGAAGTGCGCCTTCGATCTGGGGCTGCGAGTAGTCATCGGCTTGCAGGCCTCGAACCGAAGCTTCGATCAGCTCGTGCAAGCGCAGGACGTCGGGCAGGGTTGCTCTTCTTATGTGAATCTTCATTTGGTCGGTTGTGAATTCCCGCCATTCTAAACGCCCGGATTCGGCCTTTGCGGCTTCGTTCCTTATAATGTCTTTTCCCATGGCAAACTTCGCACCGGTTGACGAACAACTGACGTATCTCAAGAAGGGTTCGGCGGAAATTATCCGCGAGGCCGATTTGCGCGCCAAGCTGGAGAAGTCGCGTGCCGCGGGCAAGCCGCTGCGGGTGAAACTTGGCATGGACCCGACCGCTCCTGACTTGCACCTTGGGCATACAGTCGTTTTGCGCAAGCTGAAGCACTTTCAGGATCTCGGACACACGGCAATCTTTTTGATTGGCGACTTTACGGGAATGATCGGCGACCCGACGGGGCGCTCGGCTACGCGGCCTCCGCTGACTCGCGAGCAGATTGAGGAGAATGCGGAGACTTACAAGGCGCAGGTTTTCAAGATTCTTGATCCGCAGAAGACTGTGATCGACTTCAACCGGCGCTGGTTCGCCAAGTTTATCGCCGACGATTTCATCCGGTTGATGGCGAAGTACACGGTTTCGCAACTGCTGGAGCGGGAAGACTTTCACAAGCGGTTTCGGGAAGAAAAACCGATTGCGCTGCACGAACTGCTCTATCCGCTGGTGCAGGGATATGATTCCGTCGCGCTCGAAGCCGATGTGGAGCTTGGCGGGACCGACCAGAAATTTAATCTGCTGGTGGGGCGGGAGTTGCAGCGGGCTTATGGGCAGGAATCGCAGGTGGTGCTGACCACGCCGATTCTTGAGGGGCTCGACGGCGTGCAGAAGATGTCGAAATCTTTGGGGAATGCGATTGGGATTCACGAGCCGGCGCTGGAAATGTATGGCAAGGTGATGAGCATTTCGGACGAGATGATGTGGAGGTATTACGAGCTGCTGACGGACGTGCAGGTGGCTGAGATCGGGAAGATGAAGCGGGAAGCGCATCCCATGCAGGCTAAGAAGGAGTTAGCGCGGAGGATTGTGGGGGATTTTCATTCGGCGGAGGCGGCGGGGAAAGCTGCGGAGGATTGGGCCAGGCAGTTTCAGAAGAGTGAGGTGCCTGAGGATGTGGAGGAGGTCACTGTGCGGCTAGGTGACGTTGAATCGTCTCCCAAGGGGGCGACTCCTTTTGAAGTTGCGGGCGAAATCCTCGCGACTTCCGAGCGTCGTATCAAGCTGGATAGGCTGCTTTACATGATTAAGCTGGCGGACTCCGTGAGCGATGGTGTGCGGAAGCTGAAACAGAAGGCGGTGAAGGTCAACGAAGAGCTCAAGACCGATCCGGTGATTTTTCTGGACCCCAGGAAAAAAGTGACCGTTCGAGTGGGGAGAAGAATCAAGAGGGTTGCATTTTCCCTAAAATAAATCACTGCGATCGTCCAGAGTTTGCCGCTCTAGTCAAAATGCAAAGGTCCTTCGTCGGGAGTCCCGCGCTTTGCGCAGGACTCCGCTTCCTCAGGATGACATAGGCTTACCTCACGGCGATCGGCAAGTGCTTGCTCTTCGTAGGAGTTCTGCCCCAACCCTGTGCTCCTTCATCTCCGTGGTCGATTCTGCTAGTCTCGACCGCGCGTATGCGGGCGGCGGCTATTCTCGGGCTGGGATGTTCTGCTAAAAACGTCGTTCCCTTTCAGACAGACTCGGCTGCTCGCGAAGTCGACTGGCTTATCGGGATACCCGGTGCTGCCGATCACGTCGACGTCATCCTGCTGTTTGGCGGCGATGGAACCATTCATCGTCACCTCGGTCAGTTAGTGAAGCTTGGCTTGCCGGTGCTGGTGGTTCCGGCGGGCAGCGGGAATGATTTTGCGGGCGCACTGGGACTGGGTCGCGTGCGCGACTCGCTCGGGGCTTGGCGGCGGTTCTGCTCCGGACACGACAATCTGCGGACGATCGACCTGGGAGTCATCTTGCCCCTCGGCGCTGATGGGGGCGGGGCGCCTTCGACTAACTCTCAGGGCAGGTCCGCGCCGCACTATTTCTGCAGCGTGGCTGGCCTGGGGCTTGATGGCGAAGTGGCGCGGCGCGCTAATCTGTTGCCGCGCTGGGTGCGCGGGCACGGGGGTTATGCGTTGTCCCTGGTGCCGACTATTTTTCGATTTGCCGCGTTCCCTATGAAGATTTTGACCGTGGACGAAGACGCGGGCTGGACGACTCGCAGCGACCAGCCTACGACGCTGGCGGCGTTTGCCAATACTTCCACTTACGGTGGCGGCATGAAGATTGCGCCGCGGGCGCGGATGGATGACGGGCAACTTGATGTTTGCGTGATTGGCGGGGTCGATCCCTTCAAGCTTGCGTGCTTGTTTCCTACCGTCTACTTTGGCGGCCACCTTGGCGTCCGGGCAGTGGAGTACTTTCAGGCGGCGCGGGTACGCGTGGAAACTGAGGCGCCGTTTGACGTGTATGCCGATGGCGAATATGTCTGCCGGACGCCGGTTGACGTGGCCGTCCAGAGCGGAGCGCTGAGGGTGATTACACCTTAGCCTTCCGGTGCTAAACTTTCCCTATGCCTGAACGACGTTCCCACACCCTGCTCTGGATTCTGATTGGAGGAGGAGCATTCTTCCTCTTTGTGCTGGCGGTGTTTTCGCTGGTTTACCTGACGCTGCATGCGGGGACCACGGATGCCGGATTCAGCGGCTTTGGCGACCGCATCGGGGTGGTGGACCTGGACGGCGTGATCCTGTCTCCGCAGCCGGTGGTGGGGCAGCTCAAGAAGTTTGCCGACGACTCTTCCATCAAGGCGATCATTTTGCACGTGAACTCGCCCGGCGGAGGCGTGGCGGCTTCGGAAGAGATTTATCGCGAGGTGAAACGCATTCGCGACGAAAAAAAGAAACGCGTGGTGGTTTCCATTGAGAGCGTGGGGGCGAGCGGCGCGTATTACGTTGCGTCGGCATCGAACAAGATTTATGCCGACCAGGGGAGCATTGTGGGCTCGATCGGCGTGATCGCGGAGTGGGTGAACTATGGCGACCTGCTGAAGTGGGCCAAGCTGAAGAGCGTCGTGATCAAGACCGGAGAGTTCAAGGACACCGGCAGTCCTGTCCGCGATCTGACTCCCGCCGAGCAGGCTTACATGCAGTCGCTGATCGATAATATGTTCGGGCAGTTCATCCAAGCCGTCGCGGATGGGCGGGGGCTGAAGTTCGATGATGTCAAAGCCATTGCCAACGGAAAAGTTTGGACCGGCAAGGAAGCTCTGGCGATGAAACTGATTGACGACAATGGCGACTTTGAGGCGGCGGTCAAAGACACCGCGAAATCGGTGGGCATCTCGGGGGAGCCCACGCTGGTGCGGCCGGACAAAGATCGCAAGACCATGCTGGATTTGTTGACCGGCGACATTTCACAGTGGATCCCGAGCCGCGAAAAGATGCTGGAGGAGCAGGTGGGATTTTTCTACCTGTGGAAGTGAGGAAGCGGGTCTTAGGTCTCAGGCCCCAGGTCCTAGGTTGCTTCTCCGGCCTGACGCCTGGGAGCCGCGACCTGAGACCCGACTCTCTGCCGTGACTTGCGTACAACCCCTGAAATTTGAGAAGGTTATGCAGGGTTCCGATATGGGACCGACGCCGTCGCCGGCAAGCGAAGGGACATTATGACGAAAGCCGACTTGATTGATGAAGTCTCGCGTTTAGCGGAACTTACGCGCAAAGACAGCGAAGTAATCGTGGAAGCGATCTTTGACAGCGTGGTGCGGTCGTTGCGCGCAGGGGACAAGATTGAGATACGCGGCTTTGGCAGCTTCCGCACGCGGCAGCGCAAGGCGCGCGTGGGGCGCAATCCCAAGACCGGCGAAAAGGTCGAAGTGCCCGCCAAGAAGATTCCTTTCTTCAAACCCAGCAAGGAGTTGAAGGATCTGGTGAATGAGGGAATCGCCGATGCGGCGGCGGCTCCGCCTTCCGCGGCTCCTACTAGTTAGCCCACTGCTTAGCGGGCCGCTGCTTCACCAAATACAAGTCTGCAACCTTCAGAGCCAGCTCCTCAGGATTCGTGTCAGCACGGTTGGCGAGGATGATGATCGTCAACTGGTCGTCGGGGAAACGCTGGATCGTGGTGCGAAAACCGATTGTCTCGCCATTGTGTGACATGCGCCGGTGGTCCTGGTAGGGATCGAGAAACCAGCCAAAACCGTAGCTTACAGTTGCGCCCTCGGGAGATTTTGCCGGTCCTTCGGTCGGTTGCACTGGAGTGAGGGCCGGCTGCATCTCGGCTTCACTCAGCAGAGTGTGAAGGCGCAGGGCGCGATCCCATTTGGCGAGGTCATCGAGGGAAGAGTAGATGCCTCCGTCGCCGAGAACAGCGGATGTGGGGCTCTGGTCGGTCTGGTGCCAGCCGTCATCTTCCTTGGTGTGGCCGTAGGCGCGGTGCGGCACTTCGTTCTTTCCCTTCTCGTAGGCCAGCGTGTTTGTCATTTTCAGCGGCGTGAAGATTCTCTCCTGAAGAAATTCGCCAAAGGGTTTGCCGGATACTTTTTCGACGATCATGGCCAGCACAGCGTAGCCTGAATTGCTGTACTCCCACTTCGTGCCTGCCGGGAACTTCACAGTGGTTTGCTGCTCGAGGAGCTTCAGAACGCCGGCATCGAGGATTTGCGGAATCTTTTCTGGAGGAGTATTGGGATATTGCTGCGAGAGCAGGTCTTCGTAGTCGTCGAGGCCGGAGGTGTGATTCAGCAGATTGCGTACCGTGATGGAGTTGCCGTAGGCGGGGAATTCCGGAAAGAAGTGGGTGAGGTGATCGTCATAGCTTAGCTTGCCGTCGCGTGCCAGCAGCATGATGCACGCCGCCGTGAATTGCTTCGTGAAGGAGGCGAGGCGGAAGTTGGTGCGTTCATCGATCTTCTGCCGGGTGCGCAGGTTGGTGACTCCGTATCCGCGGCGAAACACTACCTGGCCGTGATGAACCACCAGCGCGGCAGCGCCTGGAGCTGTTGCGGACTTCAGGCTGGCGAGTACGGCATCGATCTGGCTGGACGAGACTTGGCTCGACGATTTTTGGTCAGGCAATCCTTGGCCATGCGCTGGAGCTGCGTAGAGAAGCAGACACAGCAGAGGCAGGACGCTCGCATTTGTTGGTCGCATATCGCTATTTCTGGGACTCTCGTTTGACGGGCACGGGTTATTAGACACCCTTGACCCTTCTAAGAGGACGGCGCTCGTCGCGGATTCCTACCGCTGCCATCATTCGTCCGGTTTTCCCTTTCTCTGCGCGGTGTGAAAAGAGCAAGTCGGTGCGGCAGTTGGTGCACAACGGCGAGGCTTCGATGCCTCTCGCCGGCACACCCGCGGCTAATAGTTGCTGGCGATTGGCTTCCACCAGGTCCAAGAAGATCTTCTTCGGCAATTCGCTGTGGCCGGGAGGACGAGCGGTGAGGAATAGCATGGGATATTTTTCGCGCACCGGGTCGCGCTCCTCGACCTCGCGGAACAATTTTGCAGCATAGGCGAACTGCGACTCGAACTGGTTGCGAACCTCCTGGCCAACTTGATAGCAGCAGCCATGAATGCCGGGGCCAATCGCGGCCTTGAGATCGCTGGGCCGGGTGCCGAAGCGTCGGCGCATCTCGCCCACTCCCTTCTCGACGATGCGCTTCAAAGTCCCCCGCCAGCCGGCGTGAAACACGCCTAGAACGCGGCGTTTGGAGTCAACGAGAATGACAGGCAGGCAATCGGCCGTCTGAATCGCTAGCAACAAACCGGTGGTCGAGGTGATGAGGCCGTCGCCGACGAGCTGCGATTTGGAAGGAGCCTCGACGAACTGAATGGTGTCAGAATGAACCTGGCGCGGGGTGACTAGAGGCCATTTGACAGCAGTGAGTTCACGCGAGAATGCGGCGCGGTTGCGCTCGACGGCGGCTTTGGAATCGTCTGGGGTGAATCCCAGGTTGAGTGCGTAGCCGCCGTAGGCGCGCGAAGACCCTCCTGTGCGCGTGGAGAATCCGTGGACGAGCCAGGAAATTTTGCTGAGGTTGGCGGCGCGAAGAATGTTGAGTTTGGCTTGTTTGGGAACCTGCCTGGGGAGCTGCCTGGAAACCGGGGTCGGCACCCAACCATGTTACCCGGCAAACGTCATCCGTCAAATGTTATCCGTCAACCAGCGTCGCCGCACCCTGGTCAGAAATTTTTCTTTATCTGAGCGCATTTGCCTTACCAGCGCCTGATTGCCGGTATGTTCGTGGGCGGCTGCCCAGAGCACCATCTCTGTAAGAACGGGCGCGAGATCGATTCCTTTCCTGGTGAGCAGGTAAATTACCTTGCGGCGGTCGGATGGGTCCGGTTCCGTGGTGATGATTCCGCAGGCCGCGAGCTTCTTCAGGCGGTCGGCCAGGATATTCGTTGCAATTCCCTCATAACATTCCAGGAATGTTTTGTACGTGCGAGCGCCCTGGAGCATCATGTCGCGAATGATGAGCAGCGACCAGCGATCGCCCAGCATTTCGACCGAGGCGTTCAGCGGGCACGCTGACCGCCGTTTTGAGCTTGCTTTCTTTTTTGGGGCCATCTTTAATTATTGTCAAATACTTACTTGCAAGTCGCAAGTTAAATGTGAATACTGTTCCCTGCGCCGCAGGGCATAGATGAGTGGCGGAGACGATGACCAAGAAAGCAAAGGAAGCGAACATGAAGGTTATGGGATGGAAGAAGACGACTTTTGCCTGCGTCTTGTCCATCGCCGTTCTATGCAGCAGTGCAGCAGCCCAAGACAGGCCTAAGGAACCCGCGAGGGAAGTGCATACCATCGACGCTTCCACAGCGCGCGAGCGGCAGATCGAACTGGCACTGAGCGCGGCCCCAGCCGAGGTATCGAGTAAGGCCACAGTCTATATTCTGGGGCTCAAAGGCTACGAGAAAGTTCGCGAAGGCACCAACGGTTTCAGTTGTTTAATTGAGCGTTCATTTAAAGGGACAACGCAAACATCGTCAGCGCCGGCGTGCTTCGACGCCGAAGGCAGCCGAACTATTATGCTTGCTTACCTGCGCCGAGAAGAACTGCGGGCACAGGGCAAGTCAGAGGTAGAGGTCAAGAAAGACATCGCGGAGGGATATAGGGATGGCCGCTTCAAAGTTCCCGGCCCGGGTTTCCTTTACATGATGTCGAACGAAAACTATGTCTATGATGAGCAGTCCAAGAAAAGCGGTTTCGTGCCCCCGCATCTGATGTTCTATGCGCCCAACAAGACCGCGAAAGACGTGGGATATGAATCGGTATCGCCCACGATGGTGCCTTATCTGACGGGGAGCGGGGTGGGGCCGGAATCATTGCTGGTCGTAGGCGCGGAAAAGCCGTCGCAGGGTGACTCCAGTGGGGGTTCCCATAAGCACTAAGGGAGTGATTGGACTCACGCCCGGATCACAGGAGAAAAAACAATGAGGCGCAAGATACTCAAGACGATCGCACTGGGAAGCTTGGTGCTGGTTGGCGTGCTGGGCGCGCCGTGGCAAGCACAAGCCGCGGACGCCAAGGCGCCCTATCCGAACATGGCTCCGCTCGATCAATACTTAATGGATCGCGACGCCGAGATTGCTTTGGCGCGGAGCGCGGCGCCGGAGGCCATTTCACGCGATGCCGAAGTCCTGGTCCTTGGAAGGCGTGGCTACGAAACTGCAGTCAAAGGCAAGAATGGTTTCGTATGCGTCGTGGAGCGAGGGTGGATGGGCCCATTCGATGGCGAGTTATCTGCTGGTTTTTGGAACCCTAAACTTCGAGGTCCGGTCTGCTTCAATCCGCCGGCCGCTCGCTCCATCCTGCCGATGACCTACAAAAGAACGGAAATGGCATTGGCCGGTCAATCCAAAGCGCAGATCATGGACGGCATCAAGACATTCATAAAGCAAGAACTGCCGCCCCTGCAACCTGGAGCCATGTCCTACATGATGTCGAAGGACCAGTACCTTACCGATCATGGCGACCACCACTGGATGGCTCACCTGATGTTTTACACTCCGCTCATGGACGGAGCTGTTTGGGGTGCAGATCTGTCGAAGTCTCCCATCATGCTGAATCCACAGTTCGGAGGTGCTCCGGAACCAATCGACGTATTCATGATTCCCGCGGGCTGGTGGTCGGATGGAACGGCGGACCCAGTCAAGTCGGATTAATAGCGTGGATGAGGGTGACGGGTGTGCTCTCAACAAAAAGGAGTTGGCGGCAAACGAGGTTGACTCACATTTGCCCGCCGTGCGCCGAATCCGGAGAAGGTGAGTGCGGATAGTCTGTTTCGAATGTGGCATCCCTGGAAACTTTTCCGGAAGCTGCAGTAAGGAATTAGACTGGGTGTCAGTGATGCGAAGCTTTTGAATATGGGGGCGAGGCGATGAGTAAGGTGCGGGTGTTGGTGGGCACGCGCAAGGGGGCGTTCGTTCTTGCGGCGGACGGCAAGCGTGACAAGTGGGAGGTCAGTGGTCCGCATTTTGCGGGCTGGGAAATTTATCACGTAAAGGGATCACCTGCGAATCCCGATCGGCTGTATGCGTCGCAGTCGAGTGGATGGTTTGGGCAGATCATCCAGCGTTCGGACGATGGCGGCAAGACCTGGCACCAGCCGGGAACGCCGCCCGGAGAACCGCCAGTGCCGGGCCCTCCAAAGGCTGCCAGCAACAAGTTCGTCTACGACGCGTCGGATGAAACCGGGAAGCCGCTCACCACGCATCAGTGGTATGACGGCACGCAGCATCCGTGGGAGTTCAAGCGGGTATGGCATATGGAACCCTCGCTCAGCGATCCTGACACGGTGTATGCGGGGGTGGAGGACGCGGCAATTTTTCGCTCGACCGACGGCGGCGAGAACTGGCAGGAACTTTCAGGGCTGCGCGGGCACGGCACTGGACCCAAGTGGCAACCGGGCGCGGGAGGGATGTGCCTGCACACAATTATTCTTGATCCCAGCAATCCGAAGCGGATGTGGATTGCGATCTCGGCGGCGGGCGCATTTCGTACGGACGATGCCGGCGGGAGCTGGAAGCCGATCAATCGCGGGCTGTATTCCAAATACATTCCGAACCCGACGGCCGAGGTGGGGCACTGCGTTCACCACGTCGCGATGAATCCGAAGCGCCCCGGCGTACTCTTTATGCAGAAGCATTGGGACGTGATGCGCAGCGATGATGCGGGCGATTCCTGGCAGAAGATCAGCGGGAACCTGCCGACTGACTTTGGATTCGTGATCGATGTTCACTCACACGAGCCGGAGACTATCTATGTGGTCCCGATCAAGAGCGATGCGGAGCACTTTGTTCCCGACGGCAAGTTGCGCGTGTTTCGCAGCCGGACTGGGGGCAACGAGTGGGAGGCCTTGACGAATGGGCTGCCGCAACGCGACTGTTACGTCAACGTGTTGCGCGATGCCATGGCTGTGGACTCTTTGGATAAATGCGGAATTTATTTCGGCACCAGCGGCGGGCAGGTTTACGCCTCAGCGGATGCTGGAGATAGCTGGGCTCCGATTGTGCGGGATCTTCCGGCTGTGTTATCGGTTGAGGTGCAGACGCTCGCGTGAATTCAAAAAGAAGGGCACGATATAAAACCGTGCCCTCTACTGGTCATCGCTGATAGTGTTTACGTCGTACCCCGTCGTAACGTCCTGTTGGCATACAGCACTTCTTGAAATCTGCGGCCGGAGCCGCATGGACAGAGGTCATTTCTGCCCAGTTTCTCGACGAGCTCTTTTTCGTTATGGACGACGCGGAAACCCACGCTTTACCTTGGTCTCGGACGGAAATCCTTTGCGGCGTTTGCTGCTCGGTTCGAAGTAAAATTCGCCGTTCACGGCAGTATCTCCTCTCAGATGGATTGCCCGTCACACCCGAAGGGGAAGCCGTTCATGTATTTTAACTCGGGCGTGTGCTCGATGGGGACGGAGCTTTAGTTGGGACTGAATATGATCCGCGTCATACTGCCGCAGCATCTGCGAACGCTGGCACATGTGGGCGGCGAAGTTCAGCTTGAAGTTGCGGGGTCGGTTACGCAGCGGTCTGTGCTTGATGCGCTGGAGGCCCGCTATCCCATGCTGCGCGGGACGATTCGGGATCAGGTCACACAGGAGCGGCGGCAGTTTTTGCGCTTCTTTGCTTGCGAGGAGGATCTGTCGCATGAGTCGCCGGATGCTCCGTTGCCCGACGTGGTCGCGTCGGGGAAAGAGGTGTTGCTGATCATTGGGGCGATCGCTGGAGGCTGATCGTCAACTCCGTGTTAACATTTTGCTCGTGCCCATCACTGATACGAGCGCGGAGGCGCGAGCTGTCCAGCTTCAGATTCAGCGGGCAATGACCGAAGAACAGCGCATCCTGTTGGCCCTGGAGATGAGCTTGTTCGCCCGTGCGCTTGCCAAAGCGCGTATTCGTCAAGAACATCCCGACTGGACGGAAGGCGACGTCGCACGAGAACTGCTCAGGCTGGCATTCCTACCGCATCCACTGCCCGAAAAGCTGCGATGAGCGTCTCGGATGTTTTCGCAAGAATCAAGTCCGCGCTCGATTCTGCCGGGGTCAGTTACATGCTTTCGGGGTCTTTCGCAAGCGCCTCCCATGGCGTTCCCCGTTCGACCCAGGATATTGATTTTGTAATCGCGGCTACGCCTTCGCAGTTGCGCGCACTGATCCAAGAACTCCCGAGCGATCAATACTACGTGGAGCTGGATGCTGCTCTCGAGGCCCATAAACGGCAGTCAATGTTCAACGTGATTGATTTGGCCACAGGCTGGAAGATCGATTTCATTATCCGCAAGTCGCGGGCGTTCAGTGAGGAAGAATTCAGGCGTCGCCGGCCGGTTGACCTGGAGGGCAGCTCTCTCTTTGTCGCGACAGCCGAGGACGTTGTCATCGCCAAGCTGGAATGGTCGAAGCTGGCGCAATCTCAGCGGCAGATCGAGGACGTAGCAGCGATACTGAGAGTGCGGGGGGATTCGTTGGACCGCGGTTATTTGGAAAAATGGATTGCTGAACTCGGGTTGAAGAGAGAATGGGACGATGCCCGGCTAGCGGCTGGCCTCGCTGATCCGATGTGAGCCTTGCCTGTCCACCCATTTGCCCGCGCCTCATCTCTCCGCTATAGTTTTCTTAGCCATGTTTGAGGACTTCACTGCTACCGACCGCTGGACTAAGAAGCCGGTTCACTGCGTCTATCAGGCGCTGATCGTTGCTATTTCCACGCGGCATGCAGATGCTGTCGACGTTAAGTTTCTGGTCGACGGAAGAACTGTGTGGGTGGCGTTGCCGCATCCGGCTTGGGTGGAGTACAAGAACCGCACGGGCAAGGCGATCACGGATTCGCTTGCCGTTGAGATTGCCGGACACTACCTGAAAGCTGCGCTGCAGGCCGGCGAAGGCCTGGGCCGGGATATGTATTCGCTTACCATTGCGGAGACGCTGGCGCATCTGGACGCTGCTGTGGCTGCGATGCAGTCTGCAGTCCCGGCTTAGAGTCTGCCTCTTTGCAGCCGGGCTTCGCCCCTTCGGCTTCGCTCAGGGCAGGCCCAGGCCGGACAGCCGAGGCGGCTGTCCCCACATAAGCATATTCACACAACGTTCTACAGCGTTGCTTCCATCTGCAGGCCTTCGATCATATCGTTGAGCATCTTCTGTGCGGTGTCGCGCTTCTGCTGCAAGTCAGCCACCTCGTGGTGCAGTGATTGCACGTGATCTTCCTGTTCGTTCAGTTCACGGACGTAGCGCGCCAGCAGCGCCTTTTCTTCCATGCTGCCTTTCAGGGCTTTCATGTTTTCGCGGACGCGCTGCTGATCTTCGGAGATCCCGGAAATCTTTGATTTGCGCGCCCCCATTTCCGCATCCAGTGCGGCGATGCTGTTTTTCTGCGCGAGCACTTTCCGCAAGGCCTGATCGATCTCCGGGTTGATCATCTTCGCAGCGAGGAAGAATTTGATCTGGTCGTCGGTGATATTCGATAACTGATAACTGTTCGTGGCTGGACGGTATTCCTTCACCAGCAGGGTTTCGGTTTTCTTTGGGTCGACGGTGAGGCGGAAGCGGTGGAAGGAAGCAGAGCTTTCCGCCGGCTTTTCGTCATCGGTAAGCTTCCAGCCCGGCCGCGCGGGATGCTCGATCACGATGGTTCGTTGCGCGGTGTCGCGGTTGCGGATGGTGTAGGTATTTTCTTCGCGCTCCTGGGTTGACTGCGTCATCATGCCGTGGGCGATAAATACTTTGGTGACGCGCTGGCTTTCGGATTTTTGTTTGGCATCGACCAGGACGCCGAGGTCGGCTGCGTAGGAAAGCAAACGCTTCTCGCCGGGCTTGATCGGGTCCATCAAGCCCTCGCCGGCGAAGGCATCGCCTTCGAGCACGTTGAAGCTGCCGCCGTCGAGGGTGAGTTCGCTGGTGTTGTCGAGCCAGAGAGCGCGCAGGACGGCAGTTTGCGAAGGATTCCAGACGGAAACTTTTTCCGCATCGATGCGAGCCTGCAGGATCGGGACCAGGGCTGACTGGTTCTTGCGGATCGTGACATGGTCCTGGAGCTTGTATTCGAAGAGGTCGCCGAGGTCGCGGGTTTGGGCGGTAGTGGTGGTGGCTTCGAGGGACTGGGCCACGGCCGTCGCATCGGGTCGGCCGGCCCAGGCTTTGTAGACTCCACTTCCAATGCCGCCTCCGCTGCCAGAGCCAATGGCAGCATCAGTGGATTCCATCGCCATCTTAGGGAGCCTGCCGTTTATCCCGCCTATCATTCCTCCAGCAACTCCACCCGGGACGCCCCCGACCACGCCGGCTGCCTGAGAAGCTGGCTGAGCTTCTTCCAACGTGGCTTCGTACGTTTGCGGAGTGATCATGGCATTCTGGGGCAGAGGGACCACCGGGCGCCGGGCGTAGTAGGGCTGCGAAAGCTGCTGCACGAACGACTGCGGCGCTCCCGCTACCAGCGATAGTTCGACGTTCTTCCAGTCTTCGCCTACGGTGTTATCTACGATGGCCCAGCCTTGCAGCAAGGGTTTGCCATCGTTTGGGATCACGATTCTGTAGGTGCTCTTCCATACCGGCACCTCGCTGATGTAGCTGACCAGCAAGTTGCGTTCGCCTTCGCCTGCGGTGGAGATGGTCATGCGGCGGACGTCTTGATCACGGGTGGAGGCGACGAGGCCGAGATATTTTCCGACTTCGTCATTCACATCTTTCTCGGCCACGCGGACGCTGGTGGTAGGGGTGAGATCGAAGACACGGACTTCTCCGCTATCGCTGACGATCGAAATCTGATCGACCGTAATCTTCTGGTCGCCTTTGATGGGAATCTCGCGTTCATCGATGCTGAGCAGGCGTCCGGAGGCGCTTTCAGAGCCGCTGCGAACTTCGAGACGCGCGCCGCGCAGGGCGTCGAGAAACTGGGCGGTGGTCGGGTTCTCGCCTACGGCGAGATGCAGGGAGCCGAGGCGGCGTTCGAGAGGAGCATTGGAATTGTAGCTGACGCCGGTGATGCGTCCCTTGCCGAGATCGAGCACGGTCAGGGACTTCAGCACGTCATTCAGTTGCGCCGTGGTGAAATCGACGTTGACGTCCTGGCTGCCGCGCACCTGGCCGGCATGTTCAAAGTAGCCGACTCCGTTCTTGTAGAGAATGACGCGGGTCACGGGCAGGCGCGTGGCGGAATCGGCTGCAGTGGCCGAATCCGAACTTTGGCCAGATAAAGACTGGCCAGATAAAGACTGGCCAAATAAAGACTGGCCAGATGAGAGTATGGCGAGCAAGAAAAACAATGCTGCGGTCTTCAGAAAACGCATGGCTCCTCCGTTGAGCTGGGGGCCGCTCGTCCTGGATTGAACGCAGCGTGAGGTCGTTCTTGCGCGCTGGCGCGGCCCCTGCAGGGATTTAGACACCTGAGCGGAGGTCTCTGGAGCGGTGGATGCAAGCCGCGTGTTTTGAGATGGCTGGGGCTTTCCGCGGGATGAACCGAGGCGATGTGTTGGCCAACACCAGCTGAGTGACTGGGGCTTTTTAAATGAAAGCGCGGCGGCGCCGTTCAGGCTTTCTTGAGCAGGCGGCTGAGCCAGATCAGGAAAATGGCGCCGATGATCGCTACTACGATGCTGCCGATAATGCCTCCTCCGGGATAGATGCCGAGCGCATTGAAGATCCAGCCGCCAACGATTGCGCCGACGATGCCCAGGACAATATCCATGAGGGCGCCGTAGCCGCCGCCTTTCATGATCTTGCCGGCAGCCCATCCCGCGATGAGTCCAACAATAATCCACCAGATGAAGTTCGTGAGCATGCGATCCTCCTGTAAATTACCGGAATCTTTGGCCGGCCCGCGCGACGGCGTCAAGCGCGTGAGGGGCAGAGTAGTGAGCAGGAGCAGTTCTGTCAAGCGCGGCTGCTGCGCGCGGTGTTGTCTGTGATTAAATCAAGTCATGTTCGCCCGCAAGATTCGCGTCGAGTACGAGGACCATGGCCAGAGGCTGCCCTGTCCGCTGAAGTGGCTGGATAGTTTCTCCATGCGCAATTTCACGAACGCCAGCGTATTCGACGATACCTTGCCGGTGGGCGACGGGCGCATGGAGGTTGGTAAGACCGTTCCTTTGGAACAGCTCCGCGATGCGATGGAGGACTGGTTCCGGCGCAAGAATTATCTACCCAGGGGCTCTAAGTTGTTGATGGAAGAAGTCTGAGGAGCCGGCGAAGGGATCGGCATGAGATGTTGTTTTTCCGATGGACGCTAAATCAGGGAAAGCGACGGAGGCGATTCGCGGGGAGCCTGCTCGGCGGTTCCAAAACGGGAAAATTTACCCGTTTCAGAACTTTCGAGAGCGGTGGAGTTGCCAGGGTATGTTATTTTCAGAGAACAAGCAGATCCCCCAAGAGGGTGGCCAACGATTTGCACATAAAATTTTGAGGTACGGATGATGATTCACCGATTGCAGCCCTTCCCCACATCCGGCACTCGCGAAGAGCGCCCGCGTCAGCCTGAGGCTGAACCGGAGGGCGGTCCGCGGTTGAGGCCGGAGGATGCCAAGTTCTTCCGTTCGTGGTTCTTGTACGATTCCGGCCTGAAGACGATCCCACCCCGCGGCCGCTTCAACTGGAGCCTGGTCGCGGGACTCGGGCTGGCAACCACTGTCAGCGTCGGCTTCTGGGTGGGCGTGGGGCTGGTGATCGTCCGCTTCTGGAAGTAAGGGTCAGGCCGCCGCAGCTTTCCGGGATATTCTCGCAGGTGGTTACTTGTCGTAGTGCAGGAGCGACATCACGTCGTAACCCTTGAGCTTCTCCCGGCCCTTCAGAAAATCCAACTCTACAACGAAGCCCAGTCCGGCGATCTCAGCGCCGAGCAGAGAGGCCAGCTTGGCCGTGGCTTCGGCGGTGCCTCCGGTGGCGAGGAGGTCGTCGACGATCAGCACACGCTGACCTTTCTGGATGGCATCCTTGTGCATCTCAAGCGAGTTGGTGCCGTATTCGAGCGCGTAATCGAACCTCACGGTTTCGGCGGGGAGTTTGCCCACCTTGCGGACGGGAACAAATCCCGCGTTCAAACGGTAGGCCAGGGCAGGGGCGAAGATGAAGCCGCGGGCTTCCATGCCGAGAACGAGGTCGACCTTCTGGTCGACATAGTGCTCGGAAAGCCGGTCGACGAGCGTGGCCAGGCCGACTTTGTTTTTCAGCAGGGTCGTGATGTCGTAGAAGAGGATCCCCTTCTTGGGGAAGTCGGGAACTTCGCGAATCAGCTTCTTGAGTTGGTCGGCATTCATGCCTGAGTTGAGAGACAATCTACCATGCTCCTTCAATGCGAAATGAAGTGACACCGCCGGCTGGCTTGGTTTCGGACTCCTCGACGGCATCCACGCGAGCGGCGCGCGGGCCTTCGCGCAGGCGCGAACGCAGGCTGGAGAGCTGATCGCGGGTTCCGTGGGCCAGCACCTCGACGCTGCCATCAGCGTTGTTGCGAACCCAGCCCGCGATGCCGAGAATGTGAGCCTCGCGCTCCACAAACCAGCGGAACCCAACGCCCTGCACGCGTCCGCGGACCACGAAGCGGCGGGCTTCGACTGCTTTTTCGGCGGAGTTCATGCTTCTTAACGATCTTGTCATCCTGAGCGCAGAATCAGCTTCGCGAACGGGAAGCTGATTCGCAGTCGAAGGATCCCTATGATCTCAATCTCTTCATGCAATTTCAAGGAATCCCGGCGGCGACCGGGAGAATGCCTTAGTAAGGTCCGTGGCGAGTCGGCACTGCCGGGATCCTTCGACTCCGTGAGTACCTCGCTTTGCGAGGTACTCACTACGCTCAGGATGACAAATTGAGTTTTTATGCCCGTGACAGATACACGCCTTCGGCGGTATCTACTTTTATCTTCTCGCCTTCATTGATGAACGGAGGCACCTGCACCACCAGGCCGGTCTCAGTCTTCGCGGCTTTGGTTACGCTGGATGCGGTTGCGCTTTTTAGCCCGGGTTCGGTCTCGACTACTGTAAGAATCACGGTCTGCGGCAGTTCGATCCCCACTGCTTTGCCATCAAAGAATTCCACTTTGATTTCCAGGTTCTCGATCAAAAAATCCACGGCGCCGCCCAGAACATCCTTGCTCAGGTGGGTCTGTTCGTAGTTTGCCGTATCCATGAAGTAGTAGTTGTCGCCGTCGGCGTAGAGGAACTGCATGTCGACCTCATCCACGTTGACCTTCTCGATGGGATCGGGCGAGCGGAAACGGTGTTCGAACATGGCGCCGGTGCGCAGGTTGCGCAACTTGGCCTGGATGAAGGCCCGCAAGTTGCCGGGAGTGCGGTGTTCGACGGCGAATACAGAGTGCAGATCATTGTTGTGCTTGATGATCATGCCGGGACGCAGTTGGGTGGCAGGGATCGACATCGCTTGAAACAATCTCCTTAAAATAGGTGCGGTTTGCAGGGCTGACGGAAGGCGGGCAGGCCACATTTTCCGCCGCGCAAGGGCCGAAAACTTATTTTACACTCAGGTCACGGGAAAGGAAACCTTCCCGGAGCTGCACTCATCGTAAGCGAGCCGCCTTCGTCGCGCTTGGGTAGGGCTCGCCGCCAGCCTTGCCGAGGACTAGAATTGCGGTTGGCGGGATATTGCAGCCGGACGGAAGGATGCCCGGCGCTCCCGCCGCTTGGAAATGAGGTCATATCATGCGCTCTGGACGTTATGAATCTTCAGAAGGAAACAACATAGGAACTGCCGTTACGTTTTTTCTGGTTGGACTGGGTGCGGGGGCGCTGGCAGCGCTTGCGCTTGCCCCGAAAACCGGCAAGCAATTCCGCCGCGACCTGAAACGCGGCTACGACGACGCCAAGGACACGCTGCAGGATTGGACGGAAGAAGCCAAAGACCGGGCACGCGACGCCAAGGAACGGGTGAAAGATGTGGCCGAGCGCGGCGTCGAAATGGCCGGAGACCTGCGGGACGCTGCACGGGAGAAGGTGGAACCGCTGCGGAAGGCTGTTAATCGGGGGTGACAAGGCTTTACTCGGGATGACAGGGCTTCGCTCGGGATGACATCTATTGAGTTCACCCTCTAGTGAAAGATGGCGGCGAAAAACTTGCCGATTCGCCGTAGCACGGGATGGTGTTCGGGGTTCTCCGGAGCGTCGGGCGGTTGTGCAATGGTTTCAAGGGCCGGCCGGGCTGTAGATTCCATCACTGGCAGCGCTGCGGCCTCGTCCACAGGAGCGGGTGGGGCTGCGGAGCGCTGCTTGCCGCGGAAAACAAACGGAGCATCGACCTGGACGTGAACGTCATCCGGCTGCGAAGGCGGGAGGGGCCGGATTTCGGGTCCGCTGGAGAGTGTCTGCGGCGCGTCGTTGCCCGGCTTCGCTCCAGTCGCGGGCAAAACCCTGTCGGCAAGGGTCGTCTTCCCTGCCAACTCGGGCCCCGACTCAGAATCCGGAACGATCGCCGGAGACTTATCTGTTTGGATCACCGGGACCGGCGCCGGGCAACCGCACTCTGCGGGGATTTCGGCGTCGACCTTATCGATGCGTCCTGAGTGAAACACCGCTTGCTCAGTGGGTTTTACCTGATAGGTGCGGTTGCCCATCAGTTCTGAAACGATGGTTGAAGAGCGGTTGCCCGCCAGCGCCCGCACGCAAGTGTTGCCGTGGGCGTCGGCGCTGACAGCATAGTCAAACTCTCCCGGGCCGGCGAACAGGATGCGGAAGTCGGGGGTGAGCACGGTATCGGCGGAGTCTTCGAGCGCGTAGTGCGTCTCCAGCGCGCCGGTGCTCAGGCCGAGCATCAAAGCTTTGGTGTTCTTCGAAGGCGTCACGGAGAGCGTGGTCCCGGGACAAACGCGGACCTCGCCTCCCCGCGACAAGTGCAGTACTGCGGTGTCGCTGCCGGCGGTCAGCGATGAGCCTGCCGCGAGGCGCTTGCCCGCCAGCACGACTTCGCCTATCCCGCTAGTGACCGGCACGACCGCCGGTGTGACAGTTGGAGTCAACGACAGCACTTGCGGCGGCTGGGAGGGTGAGTTCTTGCTGGCTGCGTTCGTGCCTTCGCTCGTGCCTTCGTTCGGGTCTTCGTTTGGGTCGGCGCGAGGTTTCAGTCGCACCATCAGGCGGTTACCCGCTCCGTCCCAGGTGTAACCGTACGGAACCAGGAGGTCGAGCACAATTCTGGCGATGGGAGGGTTCTTCTGGTATTGCTCGGTGCGGAGGGTAAGAATGTTTTCCTGCAGCACGGGAATCCGCTGATGCGGCCGTCCCAGGCGTGCGTTCGATAAATCAATGACCAGGCGCGGAGGCGAATCCAGCAAGTGAATGGCGGGTACCAGGGGGTGAGTAGAAACAATTTCAACGGCCGGCACACCCCCCTCGTGCACCACGCGCACACTCCCGACGAGGGCGGCCTCCGGGATGGGCGAATTCGTCTTCTGGGATTCCGCAGCCTGCGGCCATGCTCTTGCGACTGCCAGCGCCGCCAGCATAATGCCAACAACTTGAAACCCAGATCGCGGCAAAGGAATCCTCGGGAAGATCGAAGTAATGCCGGGCCCCTGAAAGGAACCTTATCACTTGTCAGGAAGGGAATGAAGCGGTGTGTGAAACAAGTGGCAGGGCGTGGGAATGTTTCCCATCCTCGATCATTTCGTCAAGAGGTCGAACCCCACAGCGCGAACTATCCTGGAGCGCTGTTCCCGGAGATTTGGGCGATTTCCCGGGATCCGACTTTTAGCTCTGCGGAAGGAACTCGTACTCTTCAATGACTGCGGCCACCGCCATTTTGCCATCTGCGCTGCCGTCTTCGATGCGGACTACGCGTCCTTTGCATTGCACGCGGATACTCTCGGTGAGAGTGATTTCGGGCGGCAGGGTCAGAGTGAAGCCAATGGGCGAACCTTGTGCGATCGGTGAGTCGAGGTAAAGGCTGATGCCACGCGCGCTGACGTCGCGGATCTGGGCGGGTTCACCGTGGCCAGAGTTTCCATCGCGGGCTACGGCTACAGGGATCCGCAGTGCGAAGCGTCGTGCAGCCCTTTTCTCTTGCTGGGCTTCTGTCATCTCTTACTCCAAAGCTAATAAAGTGGCTTTCAACTTATCCCAAGAATGACTTGGGCAGGGTGTTCCGTCAATACCACCGTTGGGGAGTGGGGATGGCCCATACTGGCGTATGAGGTTTCCGCCAGTGCATTCGCGGATATATGCAAACCTGATTTATGGGCTCGCATCTGCATGTAAACTGCAAGCAGGACGGTACCAATGGTCTTCGTTCTCGACAACTACGATTCCTTTACCTACAACCTGGTTCAGTACATCGGGGAACTGGGTGCAGAGGTAGAGGTTCGCCGCAATGACCAGGTAACGGTTGCTGAGGTCGAAGCCATGCAGCCGGAGCGCATCGTGATCTCGCCTGGTCCGTGCACGCCGCAGGACGCCGGCATCAGCATTGAGCTGATCCGGCACTTCGCTGGCAAAGTGCCGGTTCTTGGCGTTTGCCTGGGACATCAGGCTATCGGCGCGGCTTTTGGCGGCAACGTCGTGCGCGCTCCTCACTTGATGCACGGCAAGACCAGCGCGGTCACGCACGATAACAAGAGCATTTTCCACGGCCTGCCCACGCCAATGACGGCCACGCGCTATCATTCTCTCATCGTCGAGGAAAGGAATCTGCCGGCAGAACTGGAAGTCAGTGCGTGGACTACGGAGAAAGACGGCTCGCGCACGATCATGGGTTTGCGGCACCGCCAGCACTCGCTTGAGGGAGTGCAGTTTCATCCCGAGAGCGTACTGACGGACGCGGGGAAAAAGCTGGTGGAAAATTTCTTAAGGCAGTAAGCAGTGCGCAGGGTGCAATGGACCGTACGGGCTAGCCCAATTTAACTAAGCAAAAATATGACGACATTCATCCACGCGAAGAACCACTAGCCCTGCCGCATCTCGCACGCGACGCCAAACCCATCCCGATCGACATAAAAGGAACAGGAATCTTAAGGTAAGTGGGCCTAGCCACCAGCTCGCGCCATTTCTACGGCTCTTAACAGCGCCTGAGCTTTATTCATCGATTCCTCGAACTCCTTGGCTGGGTCAGAATCAGCCACGATGCCTGCTCCTGCCTGCAGATACGCGTGCTTGCCTTGCATGAGCATGGTACGAATGCCGATGCAGGAATCGAGGTTTCCGGCAAAATCGGCGTAGAGCACGGATCCGCCATAGATGCCGCGGCGCACCGGTTCCAGTTCTTCGATGATCTGCATGGCGCGGACCTTGGGGGCTCCGCTCAAGGTTCCCGCGGGAAAACAAGCGGCGAAGGCGTCGATTGCGCCGAGATCCCTACGCAGCGTGCCTTCGAGCGCCGAGACCAGGTGCATGACGTGAGAGTAGCGCTCCACGTACATCAGGTCTTTCACTTTGACGGAGCCGTACTCGCTGACGCGGCCGAGATCGTTGCGGCCGAGATCGACCAGCATGACGTGCTCGGCTC
>JBEKWP010000036.1:0-29362 GCA_049512915.1 Candidatus Sulfotelmatobacter sp. | reverse complement strand
ATATCCGCTAACGAAAGGCAGTACCTAGTAGCCAGTACCGAGCACTCCGTTTTGCTCGTAACACGCTTCTCAGTTCTGGGTATTAGGTACTGGGTACTTCTTCAACCATGAATGGCCGCATCTTCTTCTGGTCGCTAACGTCTGCGCTCGCCGGATTTCTTTTCGGCTTCGACACGGTGGTTATTTCCGGCGCGGAGAAAACAATTCAAACGCTTTGGGGTCTGAGTCCCGGGCTGCATGGCATTGCCATGGCTTCGGCCCTTTACGGTACCGTCGTTGGCGCCCTTCTCGGGGGCTGGCCCGCCGACCGCTTCGGACGAAAGGCCACGCTGCTGTGGATCGGCATTCTTTACGTAGTGGGAGCTGTGGGCTCAGCTCTGGCACCGAACGTCACCGTCTTTATTATTGCGCGGATAATCGGTGGACTGGGGATCGGCATCTCGACCGTGGTGGCGCCGATGTACATCTCGGAGATCGCGCCGCCGAAGCATCGCGGCCTGCTTGCCGGCATGTTCCAATTCAATATTGTTTTCGGCATCCTGGTCGCTTACGTATCGAATGCTCTGCTGGCAGGCATCGGTGACAATGCGTGGCGCTGGATGCTGGGCGTGGCCGCATTTCCATCTTTGATCTATGCGGCGTTGTGTTTTGGCCTGCCCGAAAGTCCGCGTTGGCTGCTTAGCCGGAAGGGCGATCGCGAGTCTGCCATCGCGGTACTGCGACGCATCGAGCCCGGGGCTTCGAACATACAGATCACGGCCGAAGCGGATGAGATTGCGGCTGCAGCGGCATCGGAACAAAAATCTTCCTCCGGACATTTCTGGACGAGGCGGCTTCGCAAGCCAATCCTGCTTGCCATTCTGATTGCCTTCTTCAATCAAATGTCGGGCATCAATGCGATTTTGTATTTTGCGCCGCGCATCTTTGAACTGACCGGCCTCGCCGCAAAGGCTGCGCTGTTGCAATCGATTGGCATCGGCATCACCAATCTGGTTTTCACTTTTGTCGGACTCTGGCTGATTGACCGGCTGGGCCGGCGCACTCTTCTTTATATCGGCTCGGTCGGCTACATTGCTTCGCTGAGCCTGGTGGCGTGGGCATTCTTCACCGGTCACTACTTGATCGTGCCAGTTTGCATCTTTGCCTTCATTGCCGCGCACGCGGTTGGCCAGGGAGCGGTGATCTGGGTTTTCATCTCCGAGATATTTCCCAATCGTCATCGCGCGGAAGGCCAGAGCGTGGGCTGTGGGACGCACTGGATCTTTGCCGCCCTGCTTACCACTTTCTTTCCGAAGGTGGTCTCCGCTTTCCCGATCGGCTACGTTTTCTCGTTCTTTGCGGGCATGATGGTGCTCCAGCTTCTCTGGGTCATGACCATGGTGCCGGAGACGAAGGGCGTGTCGCTGGAGCAGATTCAGAGAGAGATGGGGATCGAATAGAAGACCGCTCTATGGCCGCGATCCAGATCAAAAAAAAATACAGATCTATCTTGGCTAAAATACCTGTAATCAGCAACTTACGCCTTCCGCGCCTGACTGGAATCTGGCTAAAATATTGAAAGCACACAACTTGCTCGCAAAATATTCCATTCAAAGGACTTAGGTCGCTTTGTTCTTGCTAAACCCCTTAGAATCAGCAAGCTTCTCGTAAAATCTTGCATTCACGGGAGTTATCCGGTTTGCTATTCAGATGTCAAGGAGCTTGAACTCTAGAATCCGTGCTTGTGTGACTGACACACCATCCTTGATCATCGCGCGAGCCATGGGCTGTGGACAAGGTCAGACGTCACAAAGGTATGGGGAAATTCTTGATGGCGGGGGTGTTTGCGGCATCGGGTGAACTCCCCGCAACAGCAACAACGATACACACGTCGCTGGGGGTCCCTCGACTGCGGTTGATCTTCGCGCTTTAGCGCGAAGATCAATTCTCGCTCAGGATGACAGCGCTCAAACCAGCTCTTTATCTTTCCTTCTAATCTTTGCTTCTAACCCTCGGAGCTACTGCTGCAGCAAGATCGATACCGTTCCGTCAATTGAGTTCGCCACGGCGAGATCGAGTTTTCCATCGCCATTGAAGTCTGCGGCCGCGATTGCGTCCGGCGAGTGTCCTACCGTATAGGGTGAGCCCGAGGCCTGCGCGAACGTCCCATCGCCGTTTCCTAGCAGAAGAGTGACTGAGCCGTATCCGCTGTTGGGGCGGTTTACGATAGCGAGGTCGAGCTTCCCGTCGTTATTGAAATCTCCCGCGACGAGCGCCCACGGCTGAGTGCCAACTGTGATGGGCGAACCTGATGCGGTCGTAAAGGTTCCGTCGCCGTTACCAAGAAGGATCGTCACATTGTTCTGGGCGCCGTTGCAAACTGCGAGATCCAGCTTGCCGTCGCCATTGAAGTCGGCCACCGTGACAACGCCGCCAATATTCAGGGAAGCTCCCTGAGTGAACGTGCCATCCCCGTTCCCCAGCAAGATGCTTGCACCGCCGATCACCAGATCGAGTTTCCCATCCCCATTAAAGTCTCCGGCGGCTGACGAATTGCCCGAGATTTGGATGCTCTCCTCGACCTGGCTGAAAGCGCCGTGAGCGTAGCCCAACAGGGCAACAGGTGATTGGCCGTTGAGAGCATTTACCGCAATCAAATCCAAGTCTCCGTCTCGGTTGAAATCAGCCGGCGTCAGCGACATCGTGGCCTGCCCCTCTGTATTTGCCAGAGTGCTCGAATCGGTGAAGGTTCCATCCCCGTTCCCGAACAAAACCGCTGCGGATTCATTCTGGAAAAGCCCAACAGCTAATCCTGGATGACCGCTGTGGTTGAAGTCACCCACGGCCATCGCCGGCCCGACGTAGGGCGAGCCGAAGTCATCATAGGGTGGGCTCGGTATGCTGATAGGAGACGCAGCCGTCGGCGCAAAAGTGCCGTCGCCGGTCCCGAGGAATACGTACATGCGGACGTTCGCCGCGATAGCGAGATCCGGCTTGCCATCCTGATTGAAATCGGCAGCGACGATGCCGGATGGTTCGGGAACCTGCAGCGGCGAATTGGCGGCATTGGCGAAAGTGACCGTGGCTTCTGGCGCGGCGACCTGGAAGTAGACCACGTTGGACGAGCCGCCGCCGGGCCCTGGATTTACCACTGTTACTGCGGTTGTCCCCGCACTCGCAATGTTCTCCGCGGGAACGATCGCGGTGAGATGCTCGCTGTCCACGAGCGTTGTCACCAGCGGCGCGCCGTTGAAATCGACTGTCGCACCGGAAACGAATCCCGTCCCGCTCACGCTGAGCGTGAACCCGGAAGCGCCCGGTGAAACTGCGGTCGGCACCAGCGGCTGGTTCAGGAAAGGAACCGGATTCCCCGGCGCGGCTGTCGGCTTAATTTGGATACTCAGAGGATTGAACCCGAACGCTCCGGTCGCATCCGTTACCGTGGCCTCGAAATACCAGGTTCCGCCGCCAGTCGGCGTGCCGCTGATCACTCCGGTTTCTGGATTGAGCTCCAGTCCATCGGGTACTGCTCCGCCCACCTCATATCCGGTGGCAATGGGCCCGTTGTACACGCTCCATTGAAATGGAGGAGTGCCACCGATGAACGCGATGGCTTGACTGTACGCCGTGCCTACGGATCCGCTCGCGATCGTCTGAAATGGAATCTCCGGGTACAGGTTCACTGTAATCTGCAGCGAAGCGTTCTTTGTCTGGTCCGCGGCGGACGTCGCTGTGATGGTCACCATTTGCGCGCTGGTGATACTGGTTGTGGGCGAGGTATAGGTGACCGATGATCCTGTCGTATTGCTCAGAGAGCCCGGGCCGTTCAGCGTCCACGAGACCCCTCTAGAAGAAGTGTCGTTGGCCACGGTTGCAGCGATCCCGAGCGTCTGGCTCTGATCAATTGCTTGTGGAGAGGAAGGGGACAGGCTTACTGAAATCGGCGGTGACGAACTCGAACATCCGACAATAACTGCCGCCATCGCCAGGACGAACAACGACGCACTGCAAGGGCACGGCCGGGACATTGCACCACCACGAGTATTTTCTGAGTAGGGAAGTATCGCACATGTTCTCTTAATTTTGCTGCGAGGATATCGGCGGGTATCCAGATCTATTTTCTGCGCAAAACAAAACGTCCCAGACTCGGTTAGAGTCTTGGGACGTCTGTTGATCAGCCCTCCCCCAAGTGCTGCTCAAGAAAGAGATTACTGTAGGGGGACAAACTCGTATATGGCTCTGACGTGCCATTACTAAATGGAAAACGGCAGATTGGCCAGCACGCGTAAGTCCTTTTGCAGCAATATTTTAGGCGATTACAGGGAGGTTACTAACGCCGACGGTGCCGAACACGCGGCGGTAGCGTTCGATTTCCACAGGCGGGCCGAGCGCCTTGGCGTAATTATCGGAAAGCTTCACGGCTGGACGGCCTTCGACGCTGGAGACTTTGCTGATCAGGCTGATGGGATCGAAGGCGCTACTGCCGCTGGGATCGCAGTCGCGGAAATCGTTGGTGAGCAGGGTGCCCCAGCCGGCACTGAAGCGAATGCGGCGACCGGGAGTCCACTTTCGTCGATCGTCAAAGTCGGCGGCGCTGCGGAAATCACTGACCGTGGTTCCGTTTCGCAGAGTTCCGCCGAAGTAGGCGTGCAGGCCGAGGATGTCGTCGACGTCGAGCGCGTCGGAGGCGATGATCAGTTTGCTGTGCGGATCGCGGCCACGGGTCTTGAGCCAGGCGATATATTCATCGCCGGCAATGTAGGGATCTTTGCTGTCGATGCGCTGGCCGGTCCAATCGGCGGCCCAGTCGGGCGCGCCTTCGAGGAATTGCGTGGTTCCAAACGTGTCGGGGAGCATGATGCGGAGCGCGCCGTCGTAGGTTTTCTGCCACATCTCGAGGACTTGATACTGAGAAGCTTTCAGGGCCTCATCATCATCGGGGGGCGCGAGTGCGGCGAGCACCATGGGGATCTCATGCGCGTTGGTTCCGATGGCTTCGAGATCGTGCTTGTGGGCGAGGAAAGCATTCGAGGTTCCGGTGAAGCCGGTGCCAAGGTTCGCCGCCATGGCTTCGACGACGTATTCCTGCCAGAGGAAGCTGTGACGGCGGCGGGTTCCGAAGTCGGCGACGGTGAGATTGGGAACTCCGCGCAGGCGTTCGATTTTGCTCCACAGCTTGGTCTTCGCGCGGGCGTAGAGGATGTCGAGAGCGAACTCGCTCAGCTTTTTCAGATTCGCGCGGGTGCGCAGCTCGCTGATGATGGAGAGCGAATAGAGTTCCCACATGGTGGTGTCGGTCCAGAGGCCGTCGAACGAGAGATGAAAGTGGCCGTTCTTAACTGAGAGTTCGTAGTCCGACAAGCGGAAGTCGCGCTCCAGCCATTCCAGGAAGGCAGGTTCAAAAATTCCGCGGCGGCCGTAGAAGGTGTTGCCCGCGAGCCAGACTAATTCGGACCTGCGGAAGCGCATTTCTCTGGCGTGATCGAGTTGCTCGATGAGTTCTTCGTGGGAGAAAGTGTCGACGGGGCCGCTGGCAGAGCGATTGTAGAGCGTGAACTGCACTTGCGTTTTGGGGTAATGCTTCCAGATGAACTGCAGCATCAGCAGCTTGTAGAAATCGGTGTCGAGCAGGGATCGAGTGACTGGGTCGAGTTCCCAGTTGTGGTTGTGCGCCCGCTCGGCGAAGTTCACGATCATGCATAGATATCCTCATATGCCTTCGCAGCAAAAGCAAATCCGGGGCTTGTAACGTCTCAGTTTGCAGGCTGACGAAGAGGAAGTCGAGCTTCGCTCGACGGAGAGCCGAGGACGGCTGTCCCACACGAGGACAATGGGTTACGCGAACTTCAGCTCCAAGCTGGCGTCGTGATAAAGCGCGAGGCTCTCAGCTTCGCGCTCGATGCTGGCGCGTTCTGTCTTGGTGAGTTTGCCGAATGGCTCGACGTTTACGAGCAGCCTCTTGCCATGAACTTTGTGAGACCAAACGCCTGTGATCACGCCGTTGATCAGAACCACGGGGGAGATCCAGCCCTGGTTGCGGTAGACGCGCTTGTAGTGCTGCGCGCTTAGCAGGTGGTCTTTCTCGCGATGAGCGAGCAGATAGGAATCGAAATTCGGAAGCAGGCGAATTGAGGGGTTCGCCGAGCGGCGACCGGTTAAAGCCGCCACATCTTCGCGAAGCAGGAGGCGATTCTTCTTGCCGCCGGGAGCCTCTGCCAATTCGGATTCAAGCAGAGCCGGAAGTGGCTTCAGCTCCCGCAGGGGGATGCCCGCCCAGTGGGAAAAATCGGTCAGCGTCGCGGGGCCGTAGGCGCGCAGATATTTTCGGAGGAGAGCGCACTGCGCTTCTGTCGTTGGCATCAGCTTGAGCTTCAGCTTCGGCAGCCAATGGTCTGTGCGTATGAAAACGATTTCGTTGCCCTCACCCCGGCCGTAACAGATCAATCCCTCTGCCACGGGGAGACGAACCAGGCTCCAGGAGTTCTCCATCCAGAAACGCACTTGCTTGCTCGCTTTGGGACGAATGGCGGCGGCGATCGCAGGCCTGCTGAGCGGCCCCGCCGAGAGAGTTTCCATGATCAATGCGATGAGTGCTTCGCTCTCATCGCGCGTGATGCCGCATCTCTCCATGACGCGCATTGCCTGGGCGAAGCGGCTTGGCCTGAGAGCGGCGATGTAGAGCGGGAATTCGTCGGTGGGAATGAGATGCAGGGTCTGGCGCATGAGCGACGTCTTGACCAGAGTGCGCGTCTTCCACAGCGCGCTGTCGATTTCCGGGCGCGTGATGGCGTGATTGCGCGTCCACAGCTGAAGGTAGGCGGCCGACATTATCTGCGCTTGCACTCCGCACATATCGCGGCAGATCGTAACTGCATCTTGCTTTTGGGCAGAGTCCTCCAGCAGGTGATGACGCCGTAGGCGGAAGCTTGCCACTGCTTCGATGCGAATTGGTGATGGAGATTTCGGCATTTGTGATACCCCGTGGCTTCGGCGGTTTCTTATTCGCGCGGATCCAGGTAACGGCTGGGAGGCGGGAGATTCAGCGTTCCGCTTATTGCGATCGAAAATACTTTCTCCGCGGATTTGCCGTCGAGGCCCTCCGCTATGAACCGCACTGTGTAGTTTCCCGCGGCGGTATATGCATGAGTGAGGGTCAAGCCATCGGCGATCACTCCGTCGCCGAAATCCCAATGATAGGCGAGGGCGGGGGTTCCGTCTTTCGACGCTGCGCTGGAAAACTCGATCTCTTCCCCAATTCTTGCTTGAGACGGCACCTTGAAGGTGATCGAAGGCGCGGCCGCTGGAATCGACGCGTCAATAATCTTGATCAGCTTGACGGAGTGCGCGGGCTGGTGGTCGAGGCGGAGTGTTTCGTGGTCCATTGCCAACGGCTGATCTGGGGCGAATGAATCAACTAATTTGTAAAAATGGCCTGGCGGGAGGTTCAAGTCAGAAAGAGAGAACGTGTGAGGACTTGGTTGCTCTGTCCAGTTGAAAACGGCCAGGATCGATTGACGCTGATCTTCGTGCAATAGGAAGACGCCTGGTTGCTGGTCTTTATCAGCATAAGTCATCAGGTCCAGAGGCACGGCGGCCTGTGCCAGCTTTGCCATCGCGAGCAAATCAGGATTCTTGACCAGGGCCAGGCGTTCCGGATCGCTCCCCAGGGTTGGGAGGTCGTCGCCGATTTCGAACATTCCTCCGGAGACTGCGGCCAGTGCGATTGAGACCTGAGCTTCATTCAAGGTAACTGGAGCTTCGATGGTTCGTTCTTCGAGGAGTTGCCGGGAGACAGTAAACGCGTCGGGGTCCGTGACGAAAAAATTGCGATGCATGTAATAACGCGCCGCGATGCCTGGCGCTGCTTCCTTGCTGCGCTGAAACGCGTGACCTGTGTCCTGAGATATGCGACCTTCATCGACCAGGCCGACCGGGTTCAACATCGGACTGCCATCTTTATCGAGGAGCACGTCGTCGCCAACGGCTTTGCGGATAATCTCGAGCCCGATGCGCTGCGCTTCGAGTGCAGTTGTGTTCGGGCGATGGTAGTAGCCCTCGATGGCGGTATTGTCCATGAAGTCGAGCTTGATGTAGCGCGCGCTCCATTCGCGGACCAGCGTTCGATAAGTCTGGCGGAGATATTGCTGCGCATCGGGATGAGTGACGTCAAGGACGAACAAGCGTTCGCCCTTCACCTCTTCGGCGTCTCCAATCGAAATCGGGTCGCCGTGGGCGTTGTGGACCAGCCAATCTTTATGATGCTGGTAAATCCAAGAGCGCTCGCCGGCTTCAAAGGGAGCGGTCCAAACTCCTATCTTTAATCCCAGGCGGGAAATGCGGCGAGTCAGATCCCACATGCCGCTGGGAAATTGCGAGGCATTGGGCGTGGCATATTCTCCGCGAGAGTATCCGTAGCCGAGATCGAAATGAAAATAGTCATAGCCCAGCGGTTTCAAGTGTTCGGCCAGCCATTGCGCGTTTGTTAGCGCGGTGCCTTGCGTGATCCTGGTGTAGAAGGCTGTCCAGCTCCACCATCCCAGCAGGTTGTCGGCGCTGACGCGGGCATGATGCAGGTCGCAAATCGCTGCACCATAGTTATCGAGTTGCGAATAATAGTTACTTCCGGCAGCGAACATCACGCGCTCTGAAGTTATTGATTCGCCTGCGGGGAGGGGAACGTTTAGTTCAATCAGGTTTTCCGCGTGCCCTTCGCGCAGGCCGGACTCGGGGTCGGTAGCTTGAATCTCAGTGGTTCCGGTGGAATCGACTGTGTAAGACGCGATGGCGGGAGCAGCCGACGGAGAAGATTGCGTTTGCAAATGAATGATGGTGAGGAAGCGGTTAGAGGTTAGTGCGCCAAGAAAAAAACTCTCCTTGCTCTCCCGGTTGTAGATGAGCTGGCTGCCTACGGCGCGGAGCATGCCCTGAGGAGCTTTTCCTAAATCGTAAATCTGCAACGGCGGCCAGTCTTCGCTGAAGCTATCGGAGAGAATGCGATCGGCGCGCTGCGAGCCGCCGAGATCGACGATTTTGTTTCCGACGGCCTCGACGCTGCGGATACTTTGGATTGTCAGCGGCTTGCCCGTGTGATTCTGCACTTCGGCTTCGATTGCGCCAAATGCCCTTCCCTCGTAGATCTCCAGCGTGTATGCAAGATCAGGGACAGTTGGAAGTCCAGACGAAGTGACAGTAATTTTCTTTCCGTGTCCGAGAGTGTCCTCAAAATTCGATTGAGATATTTCGTGTTGCGGATAGTCCGTTGATTTAACCCACCGGTGATCGACCTC
Source organism: Candidatus Sulfotelmatobacter sp. (assembly GCA_049512915.1). GTDB lineage: Bacteria > Acidobacteriota > Terriglobia > Terriglobales > Acidobacteriaceae > Sulfotelmatobacter. The sequence continues at coordinate 20,096 of JBEKWP010000036.1, read as the reverse complement.
GGCCGCTGCCCTTGCGTGCAGGATCGCGTGTCCGCCAGTTCCTGTGCCGATCTCGTACGTGCCGTCGCCCGGCTGAACTGTGACAGAAAGGCCGTCGATGGAAACGACAACCGGGGAAGCATTGGCCGGGTTCGAAGAGGCGAGACAGACTTCGGCCAGGATCAGCACGCCGGCCATCGAGAGAAAACTACAAAGAGTATGCCGGGTCATAAATTCCTTTCGCTATGGAATGGCCAGGTAGCTTTCCACTTGGCCCAAATGAAAAAAACCAGAACGCCGGTCAGCAGCGTCAATAAGCCGATCTTGATGTAGAGCCAGCCCGAGGTGAGAAAAACGTAGGCCCAGCCAAAGAAAGCAATGACCATGGGAATGGGATAAAACCACATTTTGTACGGACGCGCGCTGTCGGGAAACTTTCGCCGCAAGAGTGGAATGGCGAACAGCTGTCCCAGAAATTGCACGAGGATTCTGGTGGTGATCAACGCGCTGACGAGTTGATCGAGCTTCAGGAAAGCACAGGCAATGGACACACCGCCGAGAACGAGCAGCGAGACCTGGGGATAGTTTTTTGTGGGATGCAGTTGCGCGAACGGACGGAAGAAATAGCCGTCGATGGCCGCCGCATAAGGAATTCGCGAATAACCGAGCAGAAGCGCGAACACGGCTCCAAAAGCCGACCAGAGGACGAAAATGGTCACCACGATGGCGGCGGCTCTGCCGTAGAGATGCTCCATGAAGTCGGAAACGATGAAGTTGGAATGAATGCCTTCGCGCCACGGCACGACTCCGATCAAGGCGAGATGCAGCGCGAGATATCCCACACAGCAGACGGCGAGTGAATACAAAATCGAGCGCGGCACCACGTAAGCTGGATTTTGCACCTCATCGCCGATGTAGCACACGTCGTAATATCCCAGGTAGTTGTACACGGCAATCAAGGTAGCGCCGCCGAGGCCGAGCACGAAGCCACGATTAAAAGCCATTGCCCCGGCAGGAAAATCGAATGCGCGGTTGGCGTTGAAGTGGAAAAAACCGGTGACGATGACGGTTACCATCGCGAGCACGGTGCCAATCCAAACTGTGATGGTAACTTTCCTGAGGAATGTCATCTGCCGGCACAGGAGGAACAACGCGGCTAATCCTGCGGCCACGGCCACATATTGCTGGCCTCGAGCGGTCAAGCCTGGCCAGAGGTAGGAAGAATAGTTTCCGAATCCGATCATCCCGGAGGCGATTTCCAAAGGTCCGCTTAGAACGAATTGCCAGATGAAAAGAAAAGCCATGAGGCGGCCCCAACTTTGATGGCCGTAGGCTTCGCGAAGAAAATGGTAGCTGCCGCCGGAGCCGGGCAGCGCCGCGCCCAGTTCGCTCCATATCAAGCCGTCGGAAATCACGATGAACGCGCCGGTTACCCAGCCCAGCATGGATTGCGGGCCGCCCATGGACGCCATCAATAGCGGGATGGTGATGAAGGGCCCGATCCCAACCATGTTGGAGATGTTCAGGGCTGTGGCATGAAACAGACCGAAGGCGCGCGTCAGGTGGGGTTGCGGTTCAGTCTTCATGGGGCGAGGACATATTAGAACAAGTAGGTGACAAGCGGCGGCTCGCGGGATAAATTGAGTCTGCTTGTGATGAGAGTCGAACGGCAGAATTTCAAGTGATCGCTAATGATGAGATCAGATTCGGACAGGCAGTCGGCTGGACGCAACCGGAATGTGATGGATGGCCGCACTGGATTCCGGCTGCGGGCTGATTGGGGACATGTCTCTGCTCTCGAAGGCGGAGGGCATATCTGCGAATTGAATCTGAATGCGTGTTCCGGCGTGAACCCGCTGTGGCGGCCGCCTTGGGCGACCAGCGATCCATTCAAGTACACGGCGGCGAAGCATGCGCGCAAGTACGGGCCCGCTCCGGATGGCAGGCTGCTGGCCGGAATCGCGGGACATAGCCTCAGCTTTGATCATTTCGGTCCACCTTCGTCAGAAGAAACCGCAGCCGGTCTTACGACTCACGGAGAAGCGCCTGCGTTGCGGTGGAAGATGGAAATGCGCGCGCAGTTGCCGAGGCCACAATTGCAATACGGGGTGACGCTTCCCGAGGCTCGGATCCGGTTCAGCAGGAAGCTGACGCTTGACCGCAAGGATCCGGTGATTTATTGCGAAGAGGAGGCGGTCAACCTGAGCGCTTACGACCGGCCGATTTCGTGGAACGAGCATGTCACGTTCGGACCGCCGTTTCTGGAAGCGGGCGTCACCTGGTTTGACATGCCGGCGACGCGAGCGAAGGTTGCGCCTGCGAGCCACAGCTCGCAATGTTTTCTAAAGGCGGATGCTGAATTTGATTGGCCGAACGCACCGGCGAGAAATCGCGGACGGATGAACCTGCGCACTACGCCTGCGCGGCGGTTCGGACATTACACCACGCAATTGCTGAATCCGAAGCTTGAAATTGGTTTCATTGCAGCGTGTAACCCGCGGCTGAGGCTGCTCGTCATCTATGCATTTCGGCGGGCCGACTTCCCCTGGGTGGGCAATTGGGAAGAAAGATACAGTCGGGCCCAAGTACCGTGGCTGGGAGAGACGTTCTGCCGCGGCCTCGAGTTCAGCACGACTCCGTTCGCCATTCCACGACGCGAAACCATCGCGCAGGGTCCGCTGTTCGGAGAGTCGACCTATCGCTGGCTTCCGGCTAAGTCCATGGCGCGGGTACGGTTTCTGATTTTATTATTTCAGGTGCCGGAAAACTTTCGCGGTGTCGCTGCTGTTTCCATTGCAAAGAAAAGAATTGATGTAGTCGAATCTGGAGCGCGCGGGCGGACGCTTTCAGTCGCCGCCGACAAATTCCTGTGAATGGTGCCGATCGTCGCGATCTGACCCCACAGTCTGGATGAAAAGTGCATTCGTGTTAAGGCAGCGGGAATCGAAAATCCAACATGAGTCTGCTGGCCCTTGATATCGGTTCGAGTCGATGCAAGGCGGTGGTGTTTGCGGTGACGGGCGAGATACTTGCCCAGCATGCCTGCGCGTACGCACCGGAGTTCCCTGCTCCTTTGCAGGCGGAGATGGACGCTGAGTGTTTTTTTCGGGCGCTGTGCGCTTGTTCGCAGGCGGTGTCGAAGAATCTTTCTGATCCGGTTCGAGCGCTATGCCTCAGTTCACACGGCGAAACCTTCGTGCCGGTCAATGGACGGAATGAGGCGATCGCTGCGGCCGTTCTGAACCAGGACAATCGAGCTACGGAAGAAACGGTGCAGCTCGAAGGGTTATTTGGGAGAAAGCGCCTTTTCGAAATTACTGGCCTGGTGGCTCATCCCATGTATCCGGTGCCGAAGATTCTTTGGTTGCGGAAGCACCGGCCGGAAATGTTCGCCTCCTCCATTCGATTTCTTAGTGTGATTGGTTATTTACTTTCGCGGCTCGGACTGCCCGCCTATATCGATTATTCGTTGGCCTCCCGCTACCTGGCATTTGATATACGGCGGCGCCAGTGGTCCCAGGAAATTCTCGCGGCTGCAGAAATAAATGCGGAGTGCCTGCCCATTCCTGTGCCTGCTGGAACGATTGCTGGAAAATTAGACGCGGTTGCCGCGAGTCAACTCGGTCTCTCGTCCGGAACCACAGTGGTGATGGGAGGACATGATCAACCCAGCGGCGCGTTGGGCGTGGGCGCGATTGATGCGGGCCGCGTGGCCGACTCGATGGGAACTTACGAATGCCTGGCGGCCGCTTCTGATGAGCCCAGCTTGACGGATGCGGCGCTGGGGGCGTCTCTCAACTCTTATTGCCACGTGGTTCCGGACAAGTTTGTCACGCTGGCATATTTTCCCTCGGGAATCATGATGAAGTGGTTTCACGATCTGCTGCATGGTGAAACGCGCGGTGGAAGTGCGGCCGCGGGAGACTCGGATGCATTTGACGCGGAGTCGATGCACTACGCGGCGCTCGAGAGCGGCGCACCGGAGGGTCCGACAGGGCTTTGCATTACTCCTAATCTGATCGGCACCTGCAATCCTGACTTCAATCCGCATGCGCGCGGAATCATTTCCGGCTTGAGCGCGAATACTACCCGCAGCCAGATTTATAAAGGCATTCTCGAAGGGCTGGCTTGTGAACTGTCACAGATGACTGAGATTCTGGCAAATGCGGTAGGAGACTTTGGGGACATTTATGTTACCGGCGGAGGTTCGCGGTCGGTGCTTGGTCTGCGGTTGCGTGCGGCGTTATCGGGCCGGCGCCTGCATGGAATGAAGTGTCCGGAGGCGGTGTGCCTGGGCGGGGCCATACTTGCAGGAATCGCAGCGGGAGAATACGGGAGCTTGCGCGAAGCTGTGGAAGTGGTGGTTCGGGAGGTTTCTGTCGTTTCTCCAGACAGTGTGATTGCGGCAGCCTACGCACAACAGGTAAAACAATACCGCCGCATGCGTTCAGCGCTAATGGCGATCGCAAACTGAGAAGGCGAACTGAGAACTTCAGAAGCGAAGGGGAGGAACGGTGATACAGGCCACAATCGGATTCATAGTTTTTGGAGTTCACAAAGATGGGCTGAAGGACCCAATGGGCACTCCGTTCGTTGATGACGCGTTGGTTCGCAGGGCCAAGAGTGCACTGGTTGCGGCGGGTCTGAAAGTTATTGAGCACGACGTGGTTGTCGCCAGCAAAGACGAAGCCCGGGATGCATTCAAGAAAATGAAATGCGATGACGCTATCGACGCGGTCGTTCTATTTTCGGGGACGTGGGTCTGGGCTGCGCATCTGGTCGGCGCGATTCGCGATTTTTGTGGCAGCGGAAAGGGGTTGCTTCTATGGACGCACCCCGGTTCTCAAGGCTGGCGGCCGGTTGGAGGATTGGTGCTGCACGGAGGTTTGCTCGAAATCGGCGTTGCGCACAAGTTTGTATATGGAGGTCTCGAGGAGCCCGACACCGTGAGCAAGATCGTCAGCTACGCGCGGGCTTCTCATATGAAGAATTTCTTGAACATGTCTACCATCGGAACATTTGGCGGGCGCGGAATGGGACAAACCTGCGGCGCCGCCGATCCTTCGCAGTGGATGAGGATGTTTGGCGTGGATATCGACTCCCGCGACACTACAGAATTGAAGCAGGCTGCTGAAGGCATCTCGGCGAGCGAACTGGATGAACTCCAGCCCAGGTTGAAGCAGCTGTTCGGCAAGGCGCCGGAGCGAAATGCTGTGACTGAGCGTTCGATGCGCCTGTATCTGGCATTAAAAAAGCTTGTGGCAAAAGAAAGGTTTGATTTCTATACGATTCAATCCTTTCCCGGACTGGCCGGCGATTACTCTGCCAGTTGCTTTGCGCAGAGCATGATGCTGGAGGATGGGGTTGGCACTTCTACGCTGGGCGATTTCAATACCGCTTTGACCGTTCTCCTGCTCACCAAGTTGAGCAAGGAGCGGGTATATTACGGCGACTTGCAACACATCGACAAGAAGACAAAGGAAATCAAAATTATCGGGGATGGGGCTTGCCCACCTTCGCTGGCCTGCAAGCTCGGTCCAGCTGGATTTTCTGAACACGGCATCCCGACGGAAGGCGAAGCGGGTGGCCTGTCGGTGAAGTTGATCTGCAAAGTGGGAGAAGGAGTGTTGGCCCGACTCGGCAGAGTGAACGGTGAGTTCGAGATGGTCATCACGCGAGCCAGCATTTTCGAGCCTGCACCGGATCAGGTAGAAAAGCGGCTCAATGAGTGCGGGATACCATTCTGGCCTCATGGTTTTGTGACCGCGCATTGTGACATCGACGTTTTGCTGCAGCATTGGACGAATGAATATGCATGCCTTGGGTACGGCGAAGATCTTTATCCGGCATTAGTCGATTTTTGCGAGATCACGGGAATCAAACCAATTCTTCCCTGAATCTCCAGATACCCCAGTTGTCCGCGGGCAAACGGCCGCAATGCTTCTCAAATTTCAAGGAGGATTCGATGATCAGCTATGGACTCAGGCAAATCGGACTGGATGCAGTGAGATTTGCAGTCGTTCTCCTCGTTGTTGCCGGCGGTTTGACGGCGATCCAAGCGCAATCGTCTGGCGCAGACCGCGCTCTGCAAGAGCATGCTTTGCAAGTCGCTGTGAACCCGGCGGACGGCAGATATACGATTGCGCTGCGCGAATCGAACTCACCTGCTTTGCGGGCGGGAGTGGGGGCCGAAGTGGACGGACACTGGCTGCATGCGGGTGATTATCCTAAGCACGCTATCGAGCACTCGCAAGCTCAGGGACATTTGGGAGAAGCGACAGACTGGCAAGTGACTTACACAGGATTAAGTGGGCAGCCGGACCTGATTTATCATCTGCGCGCTTATGCGACCGAGCCTTTCGGCGATGTCCAGGTCACAGTTCGGAATACGACAGGAAAGGCCATTCACGTCGAGAGCATTCGTTCTCTGGATGCGACGGAGGGATCGATCATCGATCTGGGAGGGCCGGTGCTCGACAATCGAGTTCTTTCCGATAGTTTCAGCGAGGACCGGCCCGGCATTGTCATCCGCGATTTTGCGGATGCTGAGAAGCAGATGCATCGTGCCGTCGGCAGTCAGCTCATCTACAACCGCAAAAGCCACGAGAGCTTTTTTCTGGGCGCGCTTACTTCGGACCGGTTTCTAACTATTCTGCGGCTTCACCTTGGGTCTTCCGGCGATGCGGCTCATCCCGTAGCTTACGAGGTCGATTCAACGGGAACAACCGAACTGGAGAAGGAAAATTCTCTCGAGCATTCTTCAGCAGAGGATCAGGTGCAACTGAGCTTACCGGTTGCACCCGGGGCCGAACTCTCGTCGGAGCGTGTGCTCTTCAGTCTGTCTACGGATTACCATCGGCAGCTCGAAACTTACGGTTCGCTGATTCGACAGATTCATCATGCCAGAATTTCGGCGCCGCCATTGATGGGGTGGTGGAGTTGGACTGCTTACTACTTCGGGTTGACGGAGGGAGCGGCTCTGACCAATGCCCAGTGGGAAGCGGAGCACCTGAAGGCGCTCGGCTATGACGTCTTCCACATGGACGAAGGCTACCAATACGCGCGAGGAGAATACATCACTCCGAATGCGACTCACTTTCCGCACGGTGTCGGTTCACTCGAGTACGATGTGCGCGGGCTGGGGCTGGTTCCGGCGATCTGGACCGCTCCGTTTGAGGTATCGGTGCGGTCTTGGGTCTATGAGAAACATCCGGATTGGCTGGTGAAGAACGCAAAAGGGCAGCCGATCCACGCCGGCACGGTCACACATGGCAAAGATCAGCTGTTCATGCTCGACACCACAAACCCGGGAGCGCAGGACTATCTGCGAAAGACTTATTCCACACTGGCGAAGGAGTGGGGCATCCGCTACATCAAGATGGATTTCATGGACGACAGCGCGATCGAGGGTTTTTTCTACAAGCCGGACACAACGGCGATGGAAGCCCAGAGGATCGGGCTGGGGATCATCCGCGAGACGGTGGGCGACGGCGTTTATTTGGATAAAGATGGAAGCGTCATGCTCAACCCGGTCGGTTATGTGGATTATGGCCGGACCTCGCTTGATACCGGGCACACCTACAGCGCCAGCAAAGAAGCGGCGCCGGGAATTGCCGCGCGCTACTACATGAACCGGAATTTTTATGTGGCTGATCCCGACGCCTTCACGGTATCGACGCAAACCGTTCCCGATCAGTCATGGCACGGGAGCAAGAAGCCGGCTACTTTGGATGAGGCCAAAGTCTCGATTGCACTCGCCGCCGTATCCGGCGGGATGTTCGAAATCGGAGACGATCTTCCAACCTTGTCAAATGCTCCTGAGCGTCTCGCGCTGATTCAGAATCAGGAACTGATTCAGATGATTCGCCTGGGACGGGCATCGATTCCATTGGATCTGATGAATTTCGCAGCCGAGGACGAGCAGCCGAGCTTCTTCTTCCTCAAAGAGGAGGACCGGCAAAGCATTCTCACTGTCTTTAACTGGACGGACAAGGAACGGGATCGCTCGATCGAACTTGCAACCGCAGGATTGGCCGCTACTGGCCAGTACACAGTTACGGATGTTCTGGACAATCAGGAGATGCCTGCTCCGGCCGCGGGCGTATTGGTCTTTCATCAACCGCCTCATTCGGTGCGGGTATTGAAAATAGTCGATGCCCGCATCCCGGCCTCTGCTCCCAGCGTCGCCACGGACCATCCTTCTGAAGGAAACGCGGGAGCCACGCTGAAGTTTGCGGCTCACGGCAAGAGCGGGGCCGCGGTGCTTTCGTATCACTGGGACTTCGGCGACGGCGTTACCGTCGAGGGCGCTGAGGTGAATCATGCCTATACCGAGCCGGGTGAATACAACGTACATCTCACAGCCACTGGCCTGACCGGGCTTAATGGGGAAGACCGCTTCCAGGTGCGGATCTCCGGCCATATGCCGACTGTCTTTGATCCTCAAAGCATCAAGCGCTACCAACCGGCCAGGTGAAGCGCACCGAAACCGACGCGTTTTCGAAGCCTGCTCCCCGGGATGAGGACGAGATGGGGCCGCCTGGACGTGCGCTCCACAAGCGGGAATATCGATCGGAGCAAGCAATCCGTCCGATGCAAACAAAATGATTGACAAACGGACACATTATCGGTGATCGTTGCGTGTCAAACGCGGAAACGAAAGATCAGCAAAGAAAGAGAAATGAAACGCAACCGCGTTTGGGTATCAGGAGGCGGTGGACTATGAAAAGAAGCGGTCGGAACCTATTGCCATTTGTCCTTGCCGTCCTTGTAGCCGCGACGGCTTTGCCGCCGAAGGCAGTTGGCCAGAAAGACAGCGGAGCAATCGCAGGAGTTGTCCGTGATTCCGCTGGAGCCGTAATTCCGGGCGCCAAGGTGAGCGTGAAGGACGTGGATCGCGGCACTGAGGTCGTGGTCAAGACCAGCTCGCAAGGAGAGTACGTCGCGAGTCCGCTCAAGATTGGAAACTATAGTGTCACCACCGAGAAAGAAGGGTTCAAGAAGACGGTTGTCGGACCGATCGTGGTGAACATCCAGGAGCACCCGGAGGTTGACATTACGCTGCAGGTGGGCAGCATCCATGAGGTGATGACGATCACCTCGGAGGGGCCGCAACTGCAGACGGAAACCTCCGAACTGGGAGATGTGGTCAATGGTCAGACGGCCACGACGCTTCCGCTGAACGGCCGAAACTTTGCGCAATTGGCGCAACTGAGTGCGGGAGTGGCTCCTGCTGAACCGGGTTCGCGTATTAACGCGAGTTATGGATTCAGTGCGGGTGGAGCGCGATCGGAACAGAACAACTTTCTGCTGGATGGAATTGATAACAACTCAAACCTGGCCGATCTGCTCAATGAGACTGCGTTCGTCATCCAGCCTTCGGTCGATGCCATTGCCGAGTTCAAGATGCAGACCAACTCCTACAGTGCGGAGTTCGGGCGGGGAAACGGAGCGATTCTGAATGCGGCGATCAAGTCGGGAACGAACGGCTTCCACGGCGACCTGTACGAATTCTTGAGGAACGATGTACTTGATGCGCGCAATGCGTTTGATACCACCCGTCAGCCTTACAAGCAGAATCAGTTCGGCGCCACGCTGGGCGGACCGATCATTAAGAACCGCACGTTCTTTTTCGGCGACTACGAGGGATTGCGGGTCCGGCAGGCAACGCCGTTTCTGGAGTTGATTCCCACGCCAGCGGAGGTAGGCGGGGATTTCTCCAGCCTCCTCGACACTTCTGACGTGACGGGTACCGACTGCAATGGGCAGCCCACCTACGCGGGCGAGATATTCAATACGCGTCAAACCCAGGTTTTGGCTTCAAGTCCCACCGGCTTTTGCGGCATTCCTATCGGCGGCTACAGCGGCGGGTTTCCGACCAATATATTTCCCTCGGTTGACCCGCTGGCAGCCACGCTCTCAACATATTGGCCAACTCCAAACACCACTCCGACCGCCAACAATGGAGGCAACAACTTTCTTTCGGATCCGGAACGGCAGGAAAGCCGCAACAACTTTGACGTCCGCATCGATCACAAAATCAGCGACAAAGACAATACTTTCGGACGATTCAGTTACGAGAGCCAGCCCAGTTTCATTCCTCCACCGTTCAACAATCTGCTGGATGGCGGAGGGTTCTTCGACGGGAATGAGGAGAATTCTTACCGCAGCCTGGCATTGAGCGAAGTTCACCTCTTTAGACCCACCCTGATCAATGAATTCCGGTTCGGTTACAACCGGATTAATTCCCACCGATTTCAGCTCAACGCCAACGAGGATCTCAGTGCTCAACTGGACTTTCCCAACGTCCCTTTTGGTCCGAACAACGGCGGCTTGCCGAACATCACGTTCGGCGATGGCACGGCTGGAATCGGAAGCTCCGAATACCTGCCGTCGATTGAGAAACAAAACAGTTTTGTTTTCACCGACAACCTGACCTGGATCAGAGGACACCACTCGCTGAAGTTCGGCACCGAAGTGCGTATCGAACAGTTCACCATCTTCCAGCCGGCCGCATCGCGCGGTGGTCTGAGCTTCGGCAACGACTTTACCGACAACCCCGCGGCACCAGGCACCGGCGGCAGTTCGTTCGCCACTATGTTGCTGGGCGTTGCCGATGGTGGCGGGATTACGAGTCTGCACAACATTGACTACCGGCGGCAGATCTACGCAGGCTTCACGCAGGATGATTGGAAGGCGACTCAGCGCCTGACCGTTAATCTGGGCCTGCGCTATGAGGTCTTCAGCACGGTCAAGGAACACAACAACGAGGAGGGAACCTTTGTTTTCGGGCCCAATTCTTTGCTTGTTCCCAGCGGACAGAATGAACAGCTCACGCCGACGCTCGGGGTCAGCATACCCATCGTGCACGGATCGCGCGGACTGATCAGTCCTGACTTGAACAATTTTGCGCCGCGTATCGGCTTCGCTTACCGCGCGATGGACAAGCTCGTCATCCGCAGCGGCTACGGAATTTTCTATGGCGGGCAGGAGAACGGGCCTTATTCCAATCCCAGTCCTGGGTTCAATCCCCCGTTCTTCTCCTCCGAGGCTTTTTCGACGCCGTGCGGGAATCTGGCTTCCAATCCGGCCGTCGCGCCCGGGAATGCACTCAATTGCTCGATTGCTGCCCTCAACATTGGTGGGTCGAATACTCTGGCCAACGGATTCCCAGCGAATGCTCTCACCGATCCCAACGCCCCCGAGCTTTATTCGATCCAGCCCAACCTGCGGATTCCCTATAACCAGCAATGGCACTTTGGGTTGCAGTATCAAATGCCGGCCGATACGATGCTGGATGTTTCCTACGCGGGCTCGCGTGGCCTGAAACTCTATGGCTTCTATAACGGCAATCAGGCCGCTCTGGCGACCCTTCCGCAGTTCGCAGCGCTTTGCATAGCAAATTTTGGAGGCTTGCTGGCTTGCCCCACTGCCGAGCGGCGACCTGCTCATGCGGTGGCTCCTGGCGCTCCTCCGGGCTCCACTTGCAACCTGAGCCTTACCGATGACTGTGATCCCGTGTTTGATACCAGCATCGCAACATTTCGCTCCAACGACGTCTCCAACTACAACTCTCTGCAGGTTCGTTTCGAGAAACGCCCCACCCACGGCCTGCAATTTCAGCTGGCCTATACCTTGAGCCACGCCCTCGATGACGCTTCCAGCGCCAGCCTGGGATCGCAGAATCAGGGCGACTTCCGCCTGCAAAACGATCCGCTTCTCGAGTACGGAAATGCGGATTTCGATGTGCGCCAGCGGTTCGTCCTGAGCTATGCCTATGACTTACCCTTCGGTAAGAATAAGGCGTTCGGGGGAAACGCCTCCGGCGTTTGGAACCAGATCATCGGCAATTGGCAGGTTGCAGGTATCACGATCGCGTCCACGGGGAACTGGTATACACCTACTGACATCGCCACCAACATCTCGACGTCGGATGGTGGCGGAGAGGTTGCCAACGCATCGCGGCCGAATGTGGTGGGAAATCCCAACGGACGTCCGTGTGTAGCGGGAACGCTGTTTAATACCTGCGCCTTTGCCACGAATACTGTCATCGGATCGTTTGGCGACGCCGGTCGAAACATTATTCAGGGACCGGGTGTGCAGAATTGGGATATTTCTATCTTCAAGTTCTTCCCCATCAGCGAAGAAAAGCGGCTCGAGTTCCGGGCAGAGTTCTTCAACGCTTTCAATCACTACGATCCGGAGTTCAGCAATCCCGGCAACTTTAGTGATACAAATATCGCTACCGAGCACGGGTTGGATGAAACAGCGGCGGATACTGGATGCCCCAACGGCAACTCGAATTCAAACTGCGCGTTCGGTTTTTCCCAGGCTGCGCACGATCCACGGTTCATCCAGTTTGCTCTGAAGTTTTATTTCTGAAACTCAACTCGCCTGGAAGCAGTTCTATCTTGATGGAAGGAGCTGTTGATGACGGGTTTAGCGCGGACTATAGCTCGACTCGGGCTGGTTCTGTCGGTCGCGCTCGGTTCCACGGCCCAAGCACCATCTTCTACATCTGCTCAAGCAAAAGCCGCCGATGACGAGGCGGTTCTCCGCGCGTTCGCGGCGATTCATCCTGTCGATGTGCACGTTCACGTTTTCAAGACTGATCTCGCACTTCAGTCGATGCTCGAACGGCTGAACCTTAAGCTGATGGATATCCTCGTGATGGACGACTCGAACCCCCATCGCAAGCAGTTGCAACCGCAGATTGATGACGCACAGGCGTTGGTGAGGTCCAGTCACGGCCACGTCGCGCTGTGCACGACCTTCGACCCGTACGAGTTCGGCAGCGCTTCGTTCAGTGCCGGCGCCATTCACCAGATCGACCGCGACTTCGCGCAAGGAGCCGTCGCCGTCAAGATCTGGAAGAACATCGGAATGGAGATCAAGGACAGTAGCGGCCAATACGTGATGGCCGATGATCCGAAATTCGAGCCGATCTACAAAGACATCTCCGCCCACGGCAAGACGCTCATGACCCACTTAGCCGAGCCCGATGTCGCGTGGGGACCACCGGATGCGGCCGATCCGTCGTGGTCCTACTACCAGGAAAATCCGCAATGGTACGTGGCTAACCGGCCTGGGTTTCCATCGAAGCAGAAAATTCTGGAAGCGCGTGATCATGTGCTGGCTGACAATCCCAAGCTGCGCATGGTGGGAGTGCATCTGGGCAGCATGGAGCGGGATCTCGACAACATCGCCCGGCACCTGGACAAATATCCAAATTTTGCGATCGACACGGCGGCGAGGATGGAATATCTGATGCTAATGCCGCCGGAAAAAGTAGCTGCATTCCTGGTCAAGTATCAGGACCGGGTTCTTTACGGCACTGATCTCGATCTGCACGCAGACGCGAACGTCCCCGAGACTTTGACCGAGTGGCAGTCCACTTACGCGCGTGACTGGAGATTTCTGGCGACCGGCGAGACGCTTACCGTGGAAGGCAAGCAGGTGCACGGATTGAGCTTGCCCGGGCCGGTGCTACAGAAGATATTTCATGACAACGCCATTCGCTGGATTCCGGGATTGTGATGTTCCAGTTTATTCTTGAGAAAGCGCGAAGCTGATCACATCGCTGCCCGCCGCGATGGCCACGTGCTGGACCCCGTCGACCGCGTAGGTCATCGGTGAACCGCGGAAATTCTGGCCGGTGTTGAATTGCCAGAGCGAGTGGCCGGTCCGCGCCTCAACCGCCTCGAGAGTTCCCGTGTCGTTCCCGAAGAAAACCAACTCGCCCGCTGTGGTCAGCGTCCCGCCCCAGGAGTTGCCTGTTCCGATTTGGGGATAGCGCCAAACGATCTTTCCCTCGGGCACAGAGTATGCCAGGAGAACTTTCTGAGCACGGTCATCGGGTGCTAGCTTCGTGCCGGTATCGTAAAAAGTCTGGCCTTGGGCAAAGGGTTGCGGGTGCGCGAAGAAGACGCTGCAACTCTCCAGCGCCATGACGTAAAACAATCCGGTAACAGGATTGTAGGACGGCGAGAACCAATTCGTAGCTCCGTCGATGCTCGGGCAGATCTGTGTACCCTCTGCGCTGGGTATTTTCCCTGACAGTATGGGACGGCCGGACCGGTCAATTCCTTGGGCCCAGTCCAGCTTTTTCACAAATGGCGTCGCCTTGAGAAACTTTCCGTCGGCGCGGTCGAGAACATAAAGAAATCCGTTACGATTGGCCTGCACCAGCACGTCACGCATTCGGCCGTCTACTTTCGCATTCAGCAGCACGGGCGTTTCGTTTGCATCGTAGTCGTACAGGTCGTGAGGAGTGAACTGGAAGTACCACTTCAACGCACCAGTATTTGGGTTAAGAGCGAGGACGCAGGCGGTGTAAAGGTCGTCTCCGGGGCGGGAGTCTCCGACAAAATCGGGAGCTGGGTTGCTGGTTGTCCAGTAGAGGGTGTCCAGTTTTGGGTCGTAGGTGCCGGGCATCCAGGTCGTGCCGCCGCCATGTAGATAGGAATCGCCCGGCCAACTGGACGAGCCGGATTCTCCCGGCCCCGGAATCGTCCAGAAGCGCCACTTCAGCTTGCCAGTCGCGGCATCGTATGCGGCGACAAAGCCGCGGACGCCGGAGTCGCCGCCGGAAGTTCCTACGATCACTTCGTCTTTTACGATTAGTGGAGCGCTGGTTGCGCCATATTGTTTTGCTTTGTCTGCGTACATCACATCCCACAGCAGGCGTCCGGAGCGCGCGTCGAGGCAAAGCAGGTGGGCGTCGTCGGTTTCCATGTAGACTAAGTTTCGCCACACTCCGACGCCGCGGTTCTTGTGAGCCGCGGCGTCGTCGAGTAACCCTGAACTCACCGGCCGCTGGTGATGCCAGATAATCCGGCCCGTCCGCGCATCGAGCGCCCATGCATCGTTGGCGGAGGTGACGTACATAACGCCTCTGACGACGACAGGTGTCACTTCCAGTCTCTCGGAATTTCCAGGATGGAAGATCCACGCCGCGCGGAGTCGGGAGACGTTGGCCGGAGTGATCTGGCGCAGGGCGCTGTAGCGGCGGCCGGTGTAGTCGCCGTTGTAGGAAGTCCAGTTGGCGGCGGGAGGTTGCGCGAGCAGATCTGCCGGGCTCACATTCACGTCGGCAACAACTGGAGCCTGGCCAGGTTGTCCTCTTTGCTGGGCTGCAGCGGGAGAGCAGAGCAGACTGAAGGCGGCCAGTGCGGCCACGGTGAATTCTTTCCTGAATGATTTCATGTCAATGATTTTCGGGCGCGACCACTTGAACTTCCTGAAGAGCGCCTCGGTCCAAGCCGTTCGCGTCTTCGAGATGAAGGGAGATGCGGGAGGACTTTGCCGGAGAGGTTAATTCTGTATCCAGTTGGACGAGATCAGTGGGGTCGACCTGGATGAGAGGCATAGCTCCAACGCTGGCACCGTGCTCGTCGTAGAGGTGGGCGACGAGGCGTCCCGAGAAAAATACACCGAACGAACCGGAGAGCCGGATGCGGCCGGCCGCCAAACGAGTGGCCTGAAGAGGACGCACCACGATGCCCGAGTCCGCTACGCCGTGGAATTCGCTGCCCGAGCGGGTGGGAAACCACTCGGTGTCGAGATCGCGGGTTTCGCCCGGGCGCAATTGGGCGAGCGGACTGTTGATCTCGGCTTCCAGATAATAAGGGACTCCATCGCCGCCGGAAGTCAGGGAAGGCTCTCCCTCGGAATTCACTCGCGTCTCGGGGCCGTTCATCCAAAAAATAACCGATGCCTTGCCAGGATAGGTTTCGTTCTTTTCATAACGGAAGCGTTCGACCATTGCATAGCGGCTGTCGCTATCGACCACCGCCAGCCAGCCCGGCGTCGAATCGAGCCACAGTTCGGCCGCGAGGTGCGCGTAGTGGAGCGCGAAGAGACCATCGTCTCTGACAGAGACGGCCGGATTCTCTGCCGGACCGAACCGAACGTGATAGCGGTTAAGATAGCTGCTGGATGGATTCGCGGGGGTGAAGGTCCAGAAATTTTGGTTCCTTCGCGACGGGGCGGACGAGTCTGCAGTGTTGTATTGCGAAACGGATTGCATCGACCACTCGATGACGTGCCCCGTTTTGTTCTGCATGGTCGCGTGGAAACGAATGCGCGGGGAGTCGGCGTCTAGGTGAATCGTGCGCCGGATCTGAATCCCGGTCTGCGGATCGGCGGGGCCAATCAGCTCGATTTCACACTCCTGACCTTCCGAAACCTTTCGAAAGGCGTACGGACCGTCGTCGAGCAAATCGGAATTGCCTACCCACTCCTGCTCGTTGTCATTTCCCTCAGGCAAGAGCCAGAGCTTGTCGCCTCCGTAGTTAAACCAGCGCGAGGGGTCGGGGGGCAGGTATTTTCCTTCGTATTTTGGATTCACGAAGAGGAAAGCGTGTCCGTTGAAGATCACCTGCATCAGTCGTCCGCCATTCTGAGGTACGACTTCCAGTTTGAGCCAGCGATTGGAAAGCTCCTCTGTGCTCCAGCCCTTGTAATTCGAGGCCTCCACGCGACACGACGCGTTCGGCTGACTCGGTTCCCCTTTCGCCTGGGCAGACGCAACGTTCAGATTCAACGACCAGACTAGCAAAGCGACTGCGACGTGCCGCATCATGTCCTCTTCCTGGATCTTCGCTGCGATGATACATCTCCAGTGAATGATCGGAGTTCGCACTCGCGCAGCGGCAGTTTCTGTACGCCTGTTGTTTTCTGTACCTCAGGGTGTATACACGTTTTCACGGAACGAAACCAAAGCCAATCAAACGAAATAATTTGATTTGCGTCCACCAGATTCTGTGGTATATCAGGTTCACCGTCCGATGTCACCGATCCCCACGAAGCTGTTTTCACGGAGTGGAACCTGGCGAATCATTCTCACGTTCGGATTGGTGCTGATTTCCATTGGTATGCCCGGCAACATCCTTTCCCAGAACCCGAACGGCGAAGCGCCAACTTCTGCGGCGAGGCCTGAGGTCAAGGGAAAAAATATCTTTGAGGCGAAATGCGCGACTTGCCATGGACTTGATGGGCTCGGTGGTGAGCACGCCCCTGATATCATCCGTCGGCCCGGAGTGAAGTCGCTCTCAGATCAAGCCCTCCTTGGCTTGATTCACGATGGGATTCCGGAAGAAGGAATGCCGAGTTTCTCCAGCATTGGCCAGGAAGGTGGTCAGGCGGTCGTCGCCTATATTCGCTTTCTGCAAGGCAAGTCTGCTGGGGACTCTGCGCCCGGCGACCCGATCCGGGGCAAGGAGCTTTTCGGGAAGGCGGGATGTTCAGCCTGTCACCAGATCGGAGACCGAGGTCAGTTCGTCGCTCGCGATCTTGCAGGATTTGCGCGCGATCATCCGGGGAGTGAGATTCGCGACGCGATACTCAGACCGAGCGGAGAACTGCAAGAAACCGCGACTGTGGTTGGACGGGATGGACGCAAGTTCTCCGGCATGATTCGGAATGAGGACAATGCTTCGATGCAATTGCAGGATAGAGACGGGCGGTTTTATTTGCTCATGAAGTCCAGCCTGGTCTCGGTGCAGCGGAAGGCTGAGGATTCAATGCCTCTCGATTACGCGCATCAGCTCAGTGGCGCCGAGCTGGACGATCTGGTCGGCTACATTCTGCACGAGGCCTACTCGGGAAAGGTTGAGGAGCCTCATGCCCAGGATTGAGGGCGGCCCCGGAACGAAATCTATCGTGGAATCCGGAGCACTGAGCAGACTGCTGCTGTTCTCTGTGTTGTTTATTCCGCTGTTATCTCAGGGCCTTCGAGGGCAAGACCATCCCGTGGATCCCACGTGGTTGCATCGCTACGTCCCCGAGCTGGCGGAGGCGAGGTCCGTTCTCGCTTCTCAAACTTGTCACTACCGCCCGATATTCGGCGAGACTGACAAGGACGATCGATCTCTACAAACCGTAGCTCGCTTCGGCGAAGTCACTCTGGATGCTCGCGGGAACTGCCAGACTGTATCCTACGACCGCCAGGAGGAGATCTATTTTGTGGTCGAGGGTGTCGGATTGCTGCATTACGAAGATCAGGTTCAAGGCCTTCGCAAGCATGACTTCACGTACTTGCCGCCGGGAGCGAAACATTCGATTTCGAACAATTCCGATCAGCCGCTGCGCGTGATGGTGATGGGGTTCAAGATTCCGAAATCCGTTTCGATCGGCGCCCCGTTCGCACATCCGAAGATCGCAAACCTGGAAGATGCCAAAGAGGAGACGGTCAGCGGGCATCCCAACTCGGTTTTGTACAAGCTTTTAGTTGGCCTGCGCACCGGCAAGCGAGACTTGATTGATGAAGCCTACGTGATGGACAGTTTTTTCTGGATGGACTTTACCCCTGGAGGCACGAATTGGCCTCACCATCACGAGGCGGCGGAAGAAATTTATCTGATGATCGATGGCCAGGGCGAAATGGTTGCCGGCAGTGGAATGGACGGCGTCGAGGGCCGCTATCCCGCCAAAGCGGGGGACGCCTATTACTTTCGTCCCAACTGTACAGTCGGCTTCTACAATCGAAACACACCTGGGGCGAAGGCATATATTTTGGCGGTTCGAGCGCGCGTACCGTTGCATGAAGATGAAGAGTAGCTTGTCAGTCCTGCTTGTCAATCCGACTTGTCAATTCTGGAGGTGTCGAAATGTATGCCATGAAAGCTAGCCGGCGATCATTTATGAAATGGGCGGCGGCTGCCCCGTTGCTGAGCCAGATTGCGGTCGCGGACCTTTATGCCAAGGCCGCCAGCGCCGTGGGCAAAGATCCGCGGCAAAACTGTTACAGCCGCCTGGGAGTAAAAACCGTTATCAATTGCCGAGGCACGTGGACCTACCTCAGTGGCTCCCTGGAGTTCCCTGAAGTTCACGAAGCCCAGATCGAAGCCGGCAAGTATTTCGTAAACGTGATCGATTTACAGCATGGCATCGGACGACGGCTGGCGGAACTCACGGGAGCCGAGTCTGGAATGATCACTTCTGGCGCGGCCGGCGCTATGGCGGTCTCAACCGCCGGATGCATGGCGGGCACCGACGACAAACTCATCTGGCAACTTCCCGACACCACCGGAATGAAATATGAAGTGATCATGTGCGGGGGCCGAAGCGCCTTCGACAGCGCGATCCGGTTGACGGGGGCGAAGCTCGTGCTCACGTATTCGCCGGAAGAACTTGCGAATGCGATCAACTCGAACACCGCCATGATCTATACCACGCACCTAGGTGATGAGTTGCAGAAGGAACTTTCGATCGCGAAAGACCACAAGGTGCCGCTGCTGCTCGACGATGCAGCGGGTATTCCTCCGGCGAACAATGCCAAGCTGTACGCCCGCATGGGAATTGACCTCTACACGTTTTCAGGCGGGAAGGGATTGCGCGGGCCGCAGTGCAGCGGAGTACTGCTCGGCCGAAAGGATTTGATCGAGGCTGCCATCATGAATTCCAGCCCGCGCGAGGGAGCCGTGTGCCGTCCCATGAAGGTGGGGAAAGAAGAAATGATCGGCTGCCTCGTCGCGCTTGAGACCTGGCTGAGTCTGGACGAAAAAAAACTTTACCGCGAATGGAACGACCGGGTGGACAACATCAGAAAGCTGGTGGAGACGGTGCCGGGGGTAGAGACAAGTATCTACATCCCAGATGATGGCAACCGTTATCCCACGCTGAAAATCTCGTGGGATCAGAAGGCTTGGGGATTCGCCATTGCTGACTGCGTGCAGGCTCTGCGCGCGGGTGACCCAGTTATTGAAGTGCTCGGGGCGGATAATCCGAGCCTGGTAAAAGCGGTTCGCGAGGGCAAGCCGAACCCGAACCCGACCCGCAAGGAGCGGCCGCAAGCTACCCACATCGAACTGGTTTCGATGACGATTCAGCCCGGCGAAGAAGTCATCGTAGGACAACGATTGCGCAGCATTCTGGGAGCCGCACAAAAAGGAAAACCGGCCGCGTAGAATCGCAGTCCCGACAGCACGCACTCATGTCTTGAATATTTTCGGAAGGCACGATGAATACATTCCTGATTGGATTGTTTCTGTGGTCTGCCGTCAGCTTGCAAGCACAGGCAGGTTCGGCCGCTTCTCCGCAGAAATCTGCTGAGGTTCATCGCGTCGGCTCCGCTAGTGTGGATGCGGGAGACTACGTCTACATTTCCGCTCAGGGGC